>CAZRMA010000118.1:0-9998 GCA_964600655.1 uncultured Ignavibacteriaceae bacterium | reverse complement strand
TCAATGCACAATTATTACAAACGTTTTGACACACGTGATTTTTTAATTTATGAGCAAATTAATTAACCTAAGTTAACCGCCTATTTTGGTAAGCCGTTGAACATGGCTACCGAGAGTGTTGCAGAAGTCTTATTTTGTCAGTCTGAGTTTATCGAAGACTATTTTTAAAGAATGAATTCACACTTCGACAAGCTCATGCTTCGACAAGCTCATGCTTCGACAAGCTCATGCTTCGACAAGCTCAGCATGACATGTCAATAGCAGGTTCAATAATCCCGCTATCAGGATATTTTTAATTACACTGACATTATTCATGTTATCATCATGCTTCGACAATCCGCCGGGGGGCGGACAATGTGAAGGCGATAGTGTCAGTCAGAGCTTGACGAAGACTGAAAGATATGATTGTCAACTGATCTTCACACTTTGACAGGCTCAGTGTGACAATGAAATTAGTTCTGCAACGGACTCTTAATTCGAGTGTTAATAATACCCCAGGATTTATTATTTAACTGTTTTAACAGTTTTTTATATTAAGCGGTCAACGTGTGCAATAATCATTTTACAAACTAATTATCTAAAATCATAGGATGCTTCCAGTGACTTTTAGGTTTAAAATAAGTTGAATCTATATTGCTGTATAGGATATTATGTGCTACTAAATTGTTTAAATTTGGGAACCTGATATTTAAACGATATTAGTAATGAAGCTGTAAATTTTTTCACTCCAGTGCTTTAACGCACTATTCATATAGACATTATTTTGTATTATTTTCGCTACTGCTTAAAACAAAATGAAAACAAATATTCTGGGATGTTATATAAGCAATATAGCTTCGTACAGCGATGCTTATAACAGCTTGCTTTCTCATTGTTTAAAAAATACGCCTAATTATATTACGGTAAACAATGTCCATACTATTATTGAAGGTGTTAGAAACATTCATTATAAAAAAATAATTAATAATGCATTATTAGCTTTGCCGGACGGCAAACCGCTGTCCGTGGCTGCAAAGCTGAAAGGTGAAAAAAACATTTCACGTATTTTCGGGCCTAGTTTTATGGAGGATACTATTGATTGGGGACAAAAGGATAACCTAAAGCACTTCTTTTTCGGGAGTTCTGAACAAACTCTGGAAAATCTAAAAGCATCTGTAAATTCAAAATATCCAGAGGCTAAAATAGTGGGAATGATATCTCCTCCTTACCGTCCTTTGACAAAATCCGAGAATGAAAATTTTATTTCTATTATAAACAATAGTAATGCCGATGTAATATGGATCGGCTTAGGGGCTCCCAAACAGGAATTATGGATGTACGAGAATTATATGCATCTTAACAAAGGAATTATGATTGGGATCGGGGCCGGCTTTGATTATTTAGCGGGCAATACTGAACATGCCCCTGAGTGGATGAAAAACTTTTCACTAGAATGGCTGTATAGATTGCTTCAAGAGCCCGGAAGGTTGTGGAAAAGATACCTGGTAACCAATTCTCTTTTTCTTTTCTATATAATGCTTGAATTTTTAAGAATTAAAAACTTCGATTAATAAATGCGGAACAACTACAGCAGATTTATATACCTGGTAAGAATTTTAGCTGATGTTATAGTTATAGTAGTCTCTTACTTTTTAACAGTTGAATTTCTAATTACCTACACGAAGTTTGCATTTGATGCCAATACATTCTACCTGCTTTTCTTTCTTCTTCTTATATGGATGTACTCCACAAAAGTTACCGGGCTTTATGATGAATTTAGAGGCCGCTATTTTTCCGAAGAAATTGTAACCATAGTAAAAAATGTTTTTACATTAGCTATCAGTACAATAGTAATATTGTTTCTTCTCAAAGATAAAACACTCTCCCGGCAATTTGTAGTCTTGTTTGTAGGTGTTACACTTATAATGCTGACAGGTGAGAAATATTTGCTGCGCATTAATCTTGAATATGTAAGGAAAAAAGGAAGGAACTTAAGGCATCTTTTAATTATAGGCGCGGGCAATGTAGGCAAGAATTTTTATGAATCGATTAAAGACAATCCTCACTTCGGTTTTGATATTGTCGGATTTGTAGATGATGAAAAGAAGACATTCCTGAATGGGAAATATCTTGGTAAAATTAAAGACCTAGATAATGTATTGGATTTCAGAAAGGTTGACGACGTAATTATAGCTTTACCTAATTATGCTTCCGACACGATCGAATCTGTAGTAAGAACCTGCGAGAGATATACCATACGTGTTAGAATAATTCCCGATTATTTTAAGTTTGTATCATCAAAATACAATATTTCTCTTTTCGGCAACTTCCCTGTTGTTTCTGTAAGGGAAGATAAAATAAATGATATTCATTGGCGTTTGCTAAAAAGGGGATTTGATACCGGTATATCTTTGTTTCTTTTTATTTTTGTCTTTTCATGGTTGTGGCCGATTATTGCAGTTAGTATAAAACTGACTTCCCATGGAAGAATTTTTTATAAGCAGGAAAGATGGGGAAGGGATAACCGGATGTTTGCAACGTATAAATTCCGTTCAATGATGCCCGACTCCCTGGAAGTAGATGAAAACGGCATCTTCCGTCAGGTTACTAAAGATGACCCTCGGGTGACAAGATTGGGGAGGTTTTTACGCAAATCAAATTTAGACGAGCTTCCGCAATTTTGGAATGTTTTGAAAGGTGAAATGAGCCTTGTAGGCCCGCGTCCGCATCCAACTCCATTAAATATTCAGTCGCGTGATAAGATAAGATTATACATGCTGCGTCATTTGGTAAAGCCGGGAATTACCGGGTGGGCGCAGGTAAACGGTTTCCGGGGTGAAACGAGTACTTCGGAGTTAATGCAGAAAAGAATAGATCATGATATATGGTATATTGAAAATTGGTCTGTTTGGCTTGATATACAAATCTTATTTTTAACTTTATGGAGAATGATTAAAGGAGATCCAAAAGCGTATTGAAGATGAAGAGATTAAGAGGATAAAAGGTTAAGAGATTAAGAGAAGAAGAGATTAAGAGAAGAAGAGATGAAGAGAAGAAAAGATTAGACAACTAATAGCCCAAGAGAGAAAAAGATTAATAAAGCAAAATCTAAAATTAATCAGCATAGTAAATGAGCAATAGATTTGAAGATTTAACTGTCTGGCAAGAGAGCATGAATCTTTGTAAATCTATTTTAACTTATTTTGAAAATAGTAAAAACTTTTCGTTTAAAGATCAAATAACCCGTTCCGCAATATCTATTCCTTCTAATATAGCCGAAGGATTCGAAAGAGAATCAAATAAAGAGTTTATAAGGTTTTTGGTAATTTCTAAAGGCTCATGCGGTGAATTAAGAACACAATTATATATCGGAATTGAAGCGGGCTACATTAAAAAAGAAGTTGGATTAGAACTGGTTGAAAAAGCTAAAGAAATTTCTTACATGTTAAACTCGCTTATTAAAAAAAGAAAAGCATTTTTAGAAAAATAAAATTTTTTGCCTTTTGTCCTATTTATCTATTCACATTTTCACTTTTGTTCCTTTAATTCATTAATCTTTTAATCTCTTGTTCTATTAACCTATTTATCTTTTAATCTGTTAACCTTTTAACCTATTAATCCTTTATTCCCCAGATGAAAAAAACTTTATTTACTCTTACCATCCTAATAATATTTCTCAGTATAAGTGCTAAATCTCAAACTGTTTACGAGCCGCTATATAATGATGTATATTCATTCCTGGATAAAATGGCACAGAAGGGAATTATTGAATTTGATGACCAGATAAAACCTATTGCAAGGAAATATATTGCAAAGAAACTTACGGAAGTAGTCAGTAAGCAGTCTTCAGTTAGTAGTGGTTTAACTGAGATTGAACAGGAAGAACTGGAATTTTATTTGAAGGATTTTGGAATTGAAAGAGAACTTAACGGTGAAATGTCAAATGTGAAAAGTGAAAAGTTCGTTCCAAATCAAACCGCAAAATATGAGACTATAAATACAGAAGGAGTTAAATTAAAAAAATCTTCCATGACGCTGTTTAGCAAAGATCCTTTCGGAAGGTTTAGACTATTTTCGTACAGTGATTCGTTATTTAAAGTAAACGTTAGTCCGATAATAGGATTTAAGTTTGGAAGTAATGACGGCAAATCGAATACACACTTTTGGAGCGGCGCTTATTTTTACGGCTATCTAGGAAATGCAATCGGCTTCAGCTTTGATTACCGTGACAATGCAGAGAACGGTGACAACATAGATATGAAAAAACTATTTACGCCCGTAACAGGAATTACTCCTCTAAGCCGAAGTTCAAAGTCGGTTCAATACAGTGAAGTTCATACTACACTTTCAACTGATTGGAATTGGGGAAGCTTTACTATAGGAAAAGATTTTCTTCAATGGGGCTATGGTGAAAGCGGGCAATTAGTGCTTTCACGAAAAGCTCCTTCATTTCCTTTTATCAGGCTGGATGTAAAGCCTGTTAAATGGCTGCAGTTCAATTATTTTCACGGCTGGCTTTCCTCCGATGTAATTGATTCTAATTATGTTTATGCTTCAAGTCGTGAAGGAATAAACAGAGTTCTTTATCGTCAAAAGTTTATTGCTTCACACACTTTAACTTTAACTCCATTAAAAGGTCTGGATGTTTCTTTAGGCGAATCTATTATTTACAGCGACAGGCTGGAAATTTCTTACTTAATGCCGCTTATGTTTTTCCGCCTTGCTGATCATTACTTAAGCAGGCAGAATAATAATGCGGGAGGAAATTCACAATTCTTTTTACAAGTAAGTTCGCGTAATCATCTGAAGAATACACATCTTTACGGTTCAATGATCATTGATGAAATTAGAACATCGGGAATATTTAATCCTAAAACTCAAAGATACCAGCTTGGATATATGCTCGGCGGGTCGGTTGCGGATTTGCCGGTTGATAATTTAACTTTAACATTAGAGTACACAAAAATATATCCTTTTACTTATGAACATTACATCCCTACACAGACTTACGAAAATGCTTCTTACAATTTAGGTGATTGGATAGGAAGTAATGCAGATTTATTTTATGGATCGGTAAAATATAAATTTATTAGAGGACTGCAGTTAAAGTTATGGGGGCAGTATGCACGCAAAGGAAGCAGAGGCACAGCAGATCAACAGCAGGAATTGCCTCAGCCGCCATTTTTATTCGGCGTGAGAAATAATTATTCCTATTACGGTGCAGAAATTAAATATGAAATTACACACGAACTATTTGCCAAAGCAGAATTCCAGCATTCAAAAATTTCCAATCAGCAAATTGATAAAAGTTTTTTGGATAATTCGAAAAATGAGTTTTATATTTCGGTTTATTATGGACTTTGAAAGTGAGAGGGAAGAGGTGAGAGGCGAGAAGTAAGAAGTAAGAAGTAAGAAGTGAGAGGTGAGAAGTAAGAAACAAGAAGTAAGAAGTAAGACAAAAGGATCAAGAGAATATAAATGAGAATGAAACCTCATAAACAATTGTTAGTTTGGCAAAAGTCAATGGATCTTGTTGTTGAGATATACAAAATCACTGAGTTATTTCCCATGGAGGAAAAATTTGCTTTAACATCTCAAATTCGTAGGGCGGCGATTTCCGTACCTTCAAATATTTCAGAAGGTCTGGCTCGCAATACAAATAAAGATAAGATTCATTTTTTAATAATCTCTAAATCATCGTTAAGTGAATTGGACACACAATTGGAGTTATCGGAAAGATTAAAATTTTTATCGGATGAGAAATTTGAATATATTAATCTTCTATTAACAGAAGTTGATAAATTATTAAGTGGTTTAATTAATAAAATTAAAAAAGACAACTAAGAAATGTTTATTTTCTATAATTCGAATAAATTAAAAATCTTCTCACTTCTATCTTCTAACTTATACTTGGGATTACAATGAAAGGTATCATTCTCGCCGGGGGATCCGGTTCAAGGCTATATCCAATTACAAAAGTATACAGCAAGCAGCTTGCATTAATTTATGATAAGCCGCTGATATATTATCCGCTCTCAATGCTGATGCTTGGAGGTATAAAGGATATACTAATTATATCAAATGAAGAAACAATTCCGTTATACAAGCAGCTTTTTGATGATGGTTCACAAATAGGCTTGAAGATTGAGTATGCTATTCAACCTGCTCCTAATGGTATTGCCGAAGCTTTTATAATTGGTGAAGATTTTATAGCTGGAGAAAATGTTTCATTGGTTTTAGGGGATAATATCTTTTAC
This sequence comes from uncultured Ignavibacteriaceae bacterium, assembly GCA_964600655.1. Taxonomy (GTDB): domain Bacteria; phylum Bacteroidota; class Ignavibacteria; order Ignavibacteriales; family Ignavibacteriaceae; genus CAVSWT01. Next base: position 3,762 of record CAZRMA010000118.1, on the reverse strand, counting down.
GGTTCATTAAAGTTTTTTTATAATGCAATTCAAAATAATGACGGTGCAACAATTTTCGGCTACCAGGTTAATGACCCGCAGAGGTATGGTATAGTTGAATTTGATAAAGAAGGTAAAGCGATTTCAATTGAAGAAAAACCGAAAGTCCCAAAATCAAATTATGCTGTCCCTGGAATTTATATTTATAATAATGAAGTTGTTGAAATTTCAAAAAACTTAAAGCCGTCAGCTCGCGGCGAGCTTGAAATTACCGATGTAAATAGAGAATATTTAAAAAAAGGAAAACTGCGGGTTGAAAAAATAGGTAGAGGAATTGCCTGGCTTGACACCGGAACACCCGAAGCGCTTCTGCAGGCTTCAAACTTTTTCGGAGTAATTGAAGAGCGGCAAGGATTAAAAGTGGGCTGCATTGAAGAGATTGCATATACAATGAAATTTATAAATCTAAACCAGTTAGTGCAATTAATTAATAGTATGCCTAAATCTCTTTACCGGGATTACCTGGAAAGATTTTTAAATCAAGAAAGCTAGTTATATAAGAAGTTAGCCGTATTATTTCTTAGCGTTCTCCGCGCCTTTGCGATAAAAGAACTCTACCACTAAATCACTAAGAACACCAAGATGTACTTAGAAAATTCATCATCATTAAAATGTAAAATTATTGTATGCTAATAAAAGAAACACCGATTAAAGATTTATTAATAATTGAACCGAAGATTTTTAAAGATGAGCGCGGCTATTTCTTTGAATCATTTAAGAAAAATGTATTTGAAGAACATGGTATAAAGTTAAATTTCGTTCAGGACAATATTTCAAAATCTAAACAAGGTACCATTCGCGGGCTTCATTACCAGGTTGGAAAAAATGCGCAGGGTAAATTATGCCAGGTTATTTCCGGAAAGGTTATTGATGCAGCTGTCGATATTAGATTCGGTTCGGCTACCTTCGGAAAACATTTTGCAACAGAATTATCCGAAGAAAACCACAAACAGCTTTGGATTCCTCCCGGATTTGCTCATGGCTTTTCGGTTTTATCAGATGAAGCAATCTTCTCATACAAATGCACTGCTTATTACAGTAAAGAAGAGGAAAGGTCAATTCTTTTTAATGATCCAGATTTAAATATTGATTGGAAGATAGAAAGCCCGGTTGTATCTGAAAAAGATTTAGCCGCGAAATTATTTAAGGATATAGATAAGGATTTTATTTTTTAAGAGACAAGAGATAAGATTTAAGAAGGAAGAAACAAGAAATAAGAATTAGGCAAAAGCAAACTTTAAAATCATTAAAATTAAAAGAAGAAAAAAATTCCTGAATATAGATCAAATGAATTGTCTGAAAGATTCTTGGACTTTTCCGTTGAAGCATTTGAAATAATAAAGTTGCTTCCTTACAAAAAAGAATTTGATGTTTTCCGATTTCAATTATCAAAATCTTCAACATCAATTGGAGCTAATTACGAAGAATCTCAAGCTACTACTAAGAGAGAATTCCCGGTAAAAATTAGAATTAGTTTAAGAGAAGCATTAGAAACAAGATATTGGTTAAGATTTATACAGCGGTTAAATGTAATTGAAAATACAAAACTTGAACCAGTACTTTTGGAATGTATTGAGTTAATCAAAATATTAAAATCAATACTTTCTAAGACAGGTAACCGAAATTAAATACGAATAATCAAAGATAAATTCTTATGTCTTATTTCTTAAGTCTTGTTTTATAAATTTTGTCTCTTGTTTCTTAAATCTTGTCTCTTAAAATTTTAATCTCTGATTAGAACTATCTAAATTTGAACTGTAAATAACTTTTTATAAAAAATATCAAAATAAAACTATGCAAGTACCATTATTAGATCTTAAAGCGCAATATCACATATTAAAAAAAGAACTTGATGAAGCTGTAATTAAAGTAGCTGAATCCCAATACTTTATTCTTGGCCCTGAAGTTGAAAAAATGGAAAAGGCCATGTGTGAATATTTGAATTGCAAACATGCAATTGGAGTTTCATCCGGTACGGATGCTCTTTTGTTAGCCATGATGGGGTTGGATATTCAGCCGGGCGATGAGGTAATTGTTCCTACCTACTCGTTTTTTGCTACTGCTGGAACTGTTTCGCGTTTAAATGCTGTTCCTGTGTTTGTGGATAGTGACCCCGTTACTTTTAATATCGACCCTAAGAAAATTGAAGAAAAGATTACTTCTAAAACAAAAGCAATTATTCCTGTTCACTTGTATGGACAGAGTGCCGAGATGGATGAAATAATTGCGATTGCGAAAAAACATAATTTAAAAATTGTTGAAGATGCTGCGCAGGCAATTGGAGTTCAATATAAGGATGGAAGACATGTAGGAATAATTGGAGATATTGGATGCTTTTCATTTTTCCCCAGCAAAAATTTAGGATGCTATGGTGACGGTGGTTTAATTACAACTAATGATGATGAACTGGCGGAAAAACTTTTTATTCAGCGTGTACATGGAGCAAAGCCCAAATATTACCATAAAATTATCGGCGGTAATTTTAGATTGGACGCTTTACAGGCTGCAGTCATAAGTGTTAAGCTGCCTCATCTGGATAGCTGGTCTGAGAAAAGAAGACAAAATGCTCAAACGTATACAAAGCTATTTACACAAGCTGGGTTAGCTGAAGAAGAAGGTAAAATTTCTTTTGATGCTAAAAATAAAGTGCTGTTACCGAAAGCGGTGTATAAAAGTCAAAAGTCAAAAGTTAAAAGTCAAAATTTTAATTATCACATTTATAATCAATATATTATCCGAGTTGAAAAAAGAGATGAGCTTAGAGAATTTTTAACCAAGAATAAAATAGGAACTGAAATTTATTACCCGGTTCCATTTCATTTACAGGAATGTTTTTCCGATCTTGGTTATAAACCTGGTGAATTTCCTAATGCGGAAATGGCTGCAAATACTTCTGTTGCATTGCCCATATACCCTGAATTGACGAAAGAGCAATTAGAATATGTTGTGGATAAAATTACAGAATTTTTTAAATCATGAAGAGAATAACTAAAGATACTAAAATCTACATCGCCGGCCACAATGGAATGGTGGGTTCAGCGGTAAAAAGAAAATTAGAAAAAGAGAAGTATAATAATTTAATTTATAAATCTTCTTCCGAGTTGAATTTAATTAGGCAGGATGAAGTTGAAAAATTTTTTGAAGTAAATAAACCTGAAGTAGCGATAATTGCTGCTGCAAAAGTAGGCGGCATTTTGGCAAACAATACTTATCGCGCAGATTTCATTTATGATAATTTGATGATAGAAGCTAACGTCATAAATGCCGCTTATAAATATAAAGTTGATAAAGTAATATTTCTTGGCAGTTCATGTATTTATCCCAAATTAGCTCTGCAGCCTTTAAGGGAAGAATACTTATTATCAGATTACCTTGAACCAACAAACGAGCCGTATGCCGTTGCAAAAATTGCCGGTATAAAATTATGTGAAAATTATTATTTGCAGTATGGATGCAATTTTTATTCAGCGATGCCTACAAATCTTTACGGAGTAAATGATAATTTTGATTTAAAAACTTCCCATGTTCTTCCGGCCTTGATACGAAAATTTCATGAAGCAAAAATAAATAAACATGAAACCGTTACTTTGTGGGGCAGCGGGCAGCCGCTAAGAGAATTTTTATATGTAGATGACCTTGCCGATGCAATTTATTTTCTTTTAACGAAGATAAATGCTGATGATGTTTATAAGCAAGGAATAACTCATTTGAATATTGGTTCTG
>CAZRMA010000117.1:0-9999 GCA_964600655.1 uncultured Ignavibacteriaceae bacterium | reverse complement strand
TAGACTGTGTCACATGTAATTCAAACACGTAATTTCTTATCACACATGGCTTTGGACAATTAGAAAAATTGATAATTAGAAATTCTTAACAATTTACGCTTGACTACCAATCAAACAACCTACCATAATATAATAAACATTGGATAGAAAAACTTATTATAATAAAATCAAAATTTTGAAATAGTATAGTATATATACAATATCTAAGACGCAAAAAATATTACTTTATCTTATGTAAAACTCTATTAAATCTAATAGATTTGAAGAAATCTTTATTATAAGGATCGACAGACCAATAAATTATTTCTGCTTTTCCGATAATAAAATTTGATGGGACAAATCCCCAAAAACGACTATCCATGCTATTATTTCTATTATCCCCGAGAACAAAATAATAATCATTTTGAAGTGTATATTCACTGACAGGCTTATCCTTGATAGTAATCACAGTTCCTTCTTCTCTAACAGCTTTTTCACCTAATTCGTTGTCAATAATTAATTTCCAGTATTTTATATTTTGAGAATTCAATTTGATTGATAGACCTTTATATGGAACAACGATTGGTCCATAATTATTTTTATTCCAATTATTTCCGAATGAAAAAATTCTTTTATCAATTAGGTTTTTTCCAATTGAATTGACCGTATCTATTTTAGCGTTGCTTGGATAATTTATTTTTATACTATTTACAGTCACTTCGTTATTCCTAATTAATACTGTATCCGATGGGAGGCCAATAATCCTTTTTACAAGTCTTGAATGAACATATGAATCTTCATTTCTAAAAAAACCTGGGTGTTCAAATACAATTACATCATTTCTTTTAGGTTTTGTTAAATTAAAAATTGTACTATAAGGTATTTTAATATCAGTTAATGGAATAGTTTTAGGAGTAGAAAAAGAAAAAGCAGCTTTATTTACAATTATATAATCACCGACCAATAAAGTATTTTTCATTGAACCTGTTGGTATTTGATATGCATCAATGAAAAATGATTTTATGATAATAGTAAAAATAAATGCAAATAAAAATATTTTCAGGATTCGCTTTATTTTGAAATTTAAAAAAGAGTTGTCAACAGAAGAATTATTGTTTCCTACCCTTTCATTCGATTTGGAATCCATCTACTAGAAACCCTTACTCATCAATTTGTAATACAGCTAAAAAAGCTTCTTGTGGAATTTCAACATTTCCAACCTGCTTCATCCTTTTCTTCCCTTCTTTTTGTTTTTCGAGAAGTTTTCTTTTTCGAGTAATATCTCCGCCATAACATTTTGCCAATACATTTTTTCTCAACGCTTTTACAACTGATTTGGAAATTACCTTAGCACCAATTGCCGCTTGAATACCAATTTCAAACATTTGACGCGGTATCAAATCTTTAAGTTTGCTGCAAACCTTCCTCCCCCAATCATATGACTTGCTTCTGTGAACAATCATGGAAAGAGCATCTACAGGTTCTCCATTTAGTAAAATATCTAACTTCACTAAATCAGATTCCCGGTAACCAATATATTCATAATCGAATGACGCATATCCCCTTGTTGTTGATTTAAGTTTGTCATAAAAATCAAAGATTATTTCCGCCAACGGAAATTCAAATGCAATATCAGCTCTGGTTGGATCAATGTAAGTAGTATTTTTATAAGTGCCCCGCTTGTCCATTCCAAGTTTCATAATATTGCCCACATATTCACTTGGACATACTATTTGAGCTTTTATGTAAGGCTCCTCTATTCTATCAATATCAGCAATAGGGGGCATGAAAGCAGGGTTATCAACTACTATTTTCTCACCATTCTTTTTATAAACATAATACTCAACGTTTGGTAATGTTGTAATGATCGACTGATTATATTCTATCAACAATCTTTCCTGAACAATCTCCATATGTAAAAGACCGAGAAAACCACATCGAAAACCAAATCCTAACGCAGCAGATGTTTCAGGCTGATAAATGAGGGCAGAATCATTTAATTTAAATTTTTCAAGTGCATCACGCAGGCTTTCAAAATCATCACTATCAGTTGGATAAAGACCGCTGTAAACCATCGGTTTCACATCCTTATAACCAGGCAACGGCTTAACGGCTCCCCCTTTTGCATGAGTTACAGTATCTCCAACTTTAGCATCATGCACATCTTTTATTCCGGCAATCAAATATCCAACATTGCCTGCTTCCAACTCTTTCGTTTTAACTTTTTGTAAGCCAAGCACACCAATTTCTTCTGCTTCAAATTCTTTATCGACGACCATGAATCGTATTTTTTCATTGGTTTTTAATTTGCCATTAACAAGCCTTATAAAAGCAACAGCTCCTCTAAACGCATCAAACTTGGAATCAAAAATTAATGCTTGAAGCGGCTGTTCAGGATCACCTTTTGGGGGCGGAATTTTTTTAACCACCGCCTCAAGTATTTCACTAATGCCTATTTTTGTTTTTGCACTTGCTAAAAGAATTTCATTCTCTTCGCATCCAATTAAATCTATAATTTGCCCTTTTACTTTTTCTACTTCAGCACTTGGTAAATCAATTTTATTTATTACCGGGATTATTTCCAACCCCGCGTCAATCGCCAAATATAAATTGCTAATAGTTTGTGCCTCAACTCCTTGGGCCGCATCTACAACCAGCAAAGCCCCTTCGCATGCCGCAAGTGATCGCGAAACTTCATACGAAAAATCGACATGTCCTGGCGTATCGATCAAATTTAAAGTATACATCTGATTATCACTTGCTTTATACTTCATTTGGATAGCATGTGACTTTATCGTTATTCCTCTTTCACGCTCAAGCTGCAGATCATCTAATACTTGTGCTTTAGCTTCTCTATCGCTTACTGTCCCGGTTTTTTCCAGAAGGCAGTCGGCTATTGTAGATTTACCATGATCAATGTGCGCAACTATGCAGAAATTTCTTATGTTTTTCATTTATTTCTTGAAAATTGAATTGTAAATATACTTATGAATAGAGAATCTTGAAAGGTGAAATAACATACATGGAGGCTGAATTTTAGTAAAAAGTTAATTCTAAATGGGAGCTAATTTAAATTTCCGTGCTCCAATAAGGCAAGAATTATCCCCTCTCTAAGTGCAAATTCCGAAACTTGAATTTCATTAATATTAAACAACTCAAAAGAAATTTTTAAAATTAATAAACCGGCTGGAATTACATCAGCGCGTTTTTGTTCGAGTCCCTTTATTCTCATTCTATCTTTAGATGTAATTAAAGCAAAAGTTTTTTTAGATATTTCATCCAGCTGATTTTTAGAAAATTTAAAGCCATTTACATTATTTATTAATTTATTTTGCTTCTCAAAATTTATCATATTTGCAGCTGATTGAATTGTTCCAGAACTCCCTACAACCAAATCAAAATCTAAATCAAACTGAAGTTTATTATTAGATGAAATTAATTCTGAAATATAGTTTTCACAATCATTTAAGTTTGAGGGATTTATTTCAAAGTTAGGAAAGAATTTTTTTGATAATCTTACTGCTCCAATCTTTACACTTTCAGCAAAAATAATTTCTCCATTTAGTGAAAAGATAAATTCCGTACTGCCGCCGCCAATATCAATACAAAGTACTTTTTTATTTTTGAGTGAAAGAGCCTTCTCTGCCCCCTTATAAATTAACCCGGCTTCTTTACTGCCTTCAATTGGTTTAATTAAAACTCCGGTTGCACCATAAACTTTAAAAATAAAATCATCTTTATTTTCTGATTCTCTTACCGCACTTGTAGCAATTGCATTAATTTCAGTTCTATATTTATCCGAAACTTTTTTAAATTTATTTATTGCTTTAATCGCATTCTCTATTTCTACATCGTTAATAAAAGACAACCCATTGCCTTTATGCGAAGCTAACCTAATTACTTCTCTTTCCCGGTCAATAATTTTAAAGTTATTATCGTCAAGCACCTCCACAATTATTAAATGAAAGGAGTTTGTACCTATATCAAGGGCGGATAAATATTTTTTAGGCAATGAATTCACTATTTGTTTTATTTGTTAAAACAAGTTCGCAAATATGAAAAACATCAGCTACTGAAACGTCATCTATCAATTCCGATCTTCTTATAAAATATTTATTTGGCCCGATAGGCGCCCAGTTAAATGGGTTTGTCGGGCCGAATATTGAAATCTGCGGAGTTACAGTTGTACCAGCCACATGCATGATTCCGGTATCATTCGAAATAAAAAGATTTGATAAAGAAATTAAAGCAGCAACTTCCGGAATTTTTTTATTTACAAATAATCCTACTTTATATTTTAACTTGTCTTTTAAATATTTAATATCTTCTTTATCAGCATTACTTCCTGTTAAATAAAAAACTGCATTATATTTTTCTTTTAGCTGCTTCATTAAAACCGAGTATTTATCAAGTGACCATCGATTAGGAACTTTACCCGCTCCGACATGCAAACCAATCAGTGTTTGCTCTTTTTCTTTTTTAATCGATTGGATAAAATTATTTGCTACACTTAAATCTTCTTCATCAAACGTTATTTCTGATCTGTAATTTTGAGTATTTACTCCAAACGGCCTTATAATATCCAGGCTTCTTTCTGAGACATTTGAATCAGGATGTTTTCTCCAATCAATATTTACTCGTCTGTCAAACAAATATGCACTGGAGTTCAACTTACCGTCAAGTGATTTTGCACCAATTCTGATTTTAGAATTTGATAACCTCGCAATTAGGTTGCTTGTAAATGATATTGAAACTACTACAGGCACGATTACTATATCATATTCTTCCCTAATCAGTTTATAAAATTTCGAAATGTAAGAAGGATTATAAATTTTCCTTTTATCGAAAATAAAAATTCTATTAATAAATTTATTTTTTATTAAACCAGGAGAGTTAAAAGGACTTACAATCAACGTTATTACCGATTCAGGATATTTTTCTTTTAAAGCTCTAAATAAAGAAACTCCAGCAAGTAAATCGCCCAGCTGATTATGCTGACGTACTATTAAAATATTTTTTGGTATGCCGATATCAAGGCTGATGTTTTCAGGAACGGAAAGTAATTTTTTTATGGTATTGTTGACGATTCGGGGGAAAATATTCTTTTCAGCCATTCAGTTTAACAATTATTCATTTTTATTTTCAGAATCAGACTTAATCTCTTTAAAATCGGCTTCTTCAACATTGTTGAATTTAGATTTTACTGGCGGATTGCCTTTAATATTAGTTTGATCATCTTTTGTTGATGAAAGGTAATTTTTTACTAATTTGATTATTCTAATAACGAAATAAAATAATATTAAATATAAAATAAATCTTAACATAACTATTGTATTTTCTTTGCTTCAGGTTTAAAATATTCTGTAAAGGCTCTGTCTTCTCTGAATATCTGTTTAAACAATTCTTCGAAATCATTTTCACTATTTACAAAATCTATTTCTGTAGAATTAACAATTAACAGTGGTGTATTTGTGTATCTAAAGAAAAAATGGTTGTATGATTCACTAAGCTCTTCAATATAATTGCGTGTTAAATTTCTCTCAATTCTTCTGCTGCGTTTTTTTATATTGTACATCAATCTTTCTACACCGGATTGAAGATAAACTACTAAATCCGGTTTCCTTAAAGAACGTGACAGGAGCGGAAAAATTGATTCGTACAATTTTAATTCTTCACCGCTAAGATTTAAATAAGCAAAAATTCTGTCTTTATCAAATATATAATCACACACATAATAATCGGTAAATAAATTTTCTTGATTTAATTCTTGCTGCTGCTTAAATCTGTTTATTAAAAAGAACATTTGGGTTTGAAACGCGTAACGTTTTCTATCCGAATAAAATTTTTCGAGGAATGGATTTGTTTCAAATTGCTCAACAATCAGTTCGGCATTTAATTTTTCTTTAAGCTTTTTTGCTAAAGAAGTTTTGCCGGCTCCTATAACACCCTCAATTGCTATATACTTTATTTCGTTGATTTCACTCAATGTAATTCCATTTAATTAAATATTGAAACTTGTAATTTTTTAATTATATGATTTTCAATTTTCTTTTTGTCATATTCACATATTTTTTTATGAGATACAGGATGAACTAATTCTTGCTCAAGTTCACATAACGGGATTAGTACAAAATCTCTTTTCTCAATTTCAGTATGAGGAACATTTAATATTTCATCATGATAAATTTCATCATTATAAAAAAGAATATCCAGATCAATTTCTCTTGGACCCCATTTCTCTTTTTCAGTTCTTCCTAAATCCATTTCAATTGATTTTAAAAAATAAAAAAGTTCTACCAAATCATAATCCGTTCGTATCTTTGCGGCGGCGTTGTAAAAGTTTCCCTGTTCTTTAACTCCGTATGGCTTTGTTTCATAAACTGAAGACACTTTTTCGACGGTAGTTTTTTCATGATTATTTATGCTCTTTACAGCAGACTGCAGATTTTTTATTTTATCTCCTTTATTAGAACCAATCGCTATATAAACTATATTTTTAATATTCCTGCTCCTACCAATTAATCGTTTCTTCCTTTTATCACTTCTGCTTCAACATAATCTACCACTCCACCGAGCGGCGGGTTATTCTTTCTGACTCTTACTGCAACTTTCTCTATGGCTTCAAATTTTTTCAGCAGTTCGCTTGCAATCTTCATCGCCAAAGATTCGATCAAATAATATTTTTGCTCAAGAGCTAATTGATACATGAATTTATAGACTTTATCATAATTAATTGTCTGTTTCAAACTGTCTTTTTTGGCAGCTTCGGAAAAGTCAGTATAAATATCAACATCAGCTTCAAATCTACCACCAACACTTTGTTCTTCAGATAATACACCGTGATAAGCATAGAATGCAGCTTTTTTTATTCGAATAATATTTACCATTAATATCTTTCGTTATTAAATAGGTTTTTATATTTCAACCGGTTGCTCTTTTATGATATTCTGCTTATTTAATTTTTTAAGATTCTTAAAATTAGCTGTAATCAATCCGATCAACACAAATGCAGAACCAAGAAAATGCCGCATTGATAATTCTTCATTCAATAAAATCCAACCAAGTATTAATGCTACAATCGGAGTAATAAATGCCATCAACGAAAGCATAACTACATTAATCCTTTTCAACAGCCAGTAATAAGTTGTAAATGTTACAACACTTCCGAATACTGCAAGATAAAGAATTGAAAATAAAGCGCTTAAATCAAATTTTAAATAAGTTGTATCTTCAATTAAAAGTCCATAAATAATCAAGATAACAGCAGCAATAGCCATCGGGACTAAATTCATTGAAAGAGGATTTAAATGATTTCCATATTTCTTAATTAGAACTGCGATCCCGGCTTGCATTATTCCGCTTAAAACAATTGCAAGCATTCCAATCATATATGAAGAAAAATTACCTGTAAAACTATCGGAAAATATAATTACAATTCCTGAAAAACCTAAAATTATTCCTAATAATTTATAAAAGCCAATTGTTTCGGATGAAATAAAAAAATATGAGAATAAAGCTACGAAAAATGGGTAAACTGCAAACAGTACTGAAGACAAGCCTGAAGGAACGAACTGTTCGCCCCAATATACAAATCCAAAAGGAAGTACAAATGAAAAAATTCCCATCAATAAATAAAGTATAACTGAAGGTTTATCTCTTTGAATTTCAATTTTTCTGAATTTCATAATAATTAGGATTGCAATTGATGCAAGGAAAAATCTTACTCCCGCAGAAAACATAGGCGTTAAAGAATCCAACCCAACTCTTATTGCCATCCAGGTTGAACCCCAGATAAAACAAATTAAGCTGAACAACAAAAATATTTTTACTCTTTCACTAAGCATTTTTTTCTTTCAGGGCAATAACGCCAAAAGACCTTCCTGAATGAAGGCCGTCTCTGCGGTATGAATGAAGAAGGTTTTTCATTTTGTAACTGCACAACTTTGAATACTGAATGTTACTTTTTTCTAAACCAAAATTAATCAGAATGTCATAGTTAACTCCAGCAACATCCAGAAATATTTTGCCGTTTGCATTGAATAAATATTTATCTTCTAATTTTTCTGCTACTTCAGGGCCAACTTCATAGTTTTCTTGAGATATTGAAGGAGCTATGTAAACATATAAGTTTTCAGGCTGCGAATTAAAATCCGATTTTAATTTCTTTAAAGTTTCAAGAAGAATTTTCTTTTCAGTTCCCCGCCATCCGGAATGAACTCCAGCAATAACTTTATTCTCTTTATCATAAATAAAAACCGGTGTGCAATCTGCAGTACTGATTGTTAAAGCTAAATTTGGTTTATCTGTTATTAATGCATCTCCTTCACCAATGTGCCCAGCTTTTGAAACATACGAAACCTTGCTGCTGTGAATTTGTTTTTGATGTACAATATTTTCAGACTTAATATTTAATGACGAAAAAAAACTTTTTCTATTTTCATCAACAATCTTCTCTTCGTCATTTACTGATTTCGATAAATTAAAATAATACGGTTCTGTTCTATCTAAACCAATTTTTGTGTTAAATCCGAAAATTAATTCCGGGAATTGTTCGAATATCAAAGATTTTAAAATTATCATCAATTCTGTTTTTAATTAGAAAAATGTGACAGTAAATTTACCGAATTTTAAGATTAAATTTTTGTTGAATGATTTTTCGCTTTTAAAAACTCAAAGTACTGATTTATTACCATCTCATTTAATTGAGTCTCAAAAGGTTATATATTATATTTATTGCCTATTCAAAAAATTTTAGGGCTCTATATTGAAAATTTTAGTTTCAAATGATGATGGAATCGATTCCGCAGGAATATACGCTCTTGCGGAATCATTAAAAGAAATCGGCGAAGTAACAGTAGTTGCACCGCTTTATGAACAAAGTGCGGTAGGTCATGCTATAACAATGAAAACTCCATTACGAATTGTTGAATATAAAAAGAATGGTAAATTTTTCGGTTATGCAATTGACGGTACCCCTGCCGATTGTGTCAAAATAGGTATAAGAAATATTATGAAAGATACTCCTGATCTTATGGTTTCAGGAATCAATCATGGATCAAATACAGCGATTAATTTAATTTATTCAGGTACAGTTTCAGCAGCACGCGAGGCTGCAATTATGGACGTTCCTTCTATAGCAATATCAGTTACAAATCATCTTGTTGAGGATTTTACTTTTGCAGCAAAAATTGCAAAACTGTTAGCTAAAGAAACCGCTGAAAGAAATTTGACTTTAGGCACAATGTTAAACGTTAATGTGCCGGATACTCCCGAAGAACAAATTAAAGGAGTTCATTTAACTCGGCAGGGTAAATCAAAATGGGATGATACTTATGAACAAAGGCAAGATCCATTAGGAAGAGATTACTATTGGCTAACCGGTAACTTAAAGATTACCGATACAGAGATAGAAACAGACCAGATTGCAATTAGAAATAATTATGTATCTGTTACTCCTATTCACTTTGATTTAACTGATTATGTAACTTTTGACAAAATGAAAAGTTGGAATTTAGAAAGTTTACTTAATGGCAAAAAAAATTAATATTTCCCAAATAGATGCTTTTACTAAAAAACCATTTCAAGGAAATCAAGCTGCTGTATGTTTTGCAGATGGATTGACAAAAAATGAAATGCAGTTGATTGCAAATGAAATGAATCTAGCAGAGACTGCTTTTATATCGAAATCAGATAAAGCTGATTTCAATTTAAGATGGTTTACTCCCACAACGGAAGTTGAACTTTGCGGACACGGCACAATTGCTTCGCTTCATTTCCTAAATGAAAATGGAAAATTAAAAGATAATTCGGAAATTACTTTTGATACTTTATCCGGAGTTTTGAAGTGCAAGTTTAAAGATGGAAAATATTTCATGCAGATTCCAATTTTTAACATGCAGGAATTTATTGGCAATAAGGAAGAAATATTATCTGCATTAGGAATTAAAAAATCTGAAAAGAAACCCGTTCCATTTATACTTTTAGAGAATAAAAATTTATATATACATGTTGACAACCTTG
>CAZRMA010000116.1:0-10013 GCA_964600655.1 uncultured Ignavibacteriaceae bacterium | reverse complement strand
CTAATCTTAATGAGGTAAATACATGAATCCATCCAATTACTTCGGTTTTTTTGACGGCCACATAGACAACGTCTGACGTAGATTTAAGTAGTTTTTGTAATCTTTGATTAATTTGATCATCATTAGAAGGATAGCCTAATTCAGTACATAAATCTGTAAGCTTGGATAAATCGTTTAATTCAGCATTTCTTATTGTTATTTTTTCCATATATTTTTTAAAAGAACTCCGCATTTATTTTAAATACTAAATATAGTTGTATTTTTAAGTAAATAAATTGCTTGTATAATTTTTATTAATTTGGTTAAAGAACGTAATTAAATATTGCTTGATTAATTTTCAGAAAATCAATTGTTTGAGAAGAGCAAAATAACACCGAACCGAAAAAAAATACTTAAGAACTGGGGAATGCTTAGTTTTCTTCAGGTGTCTAATTATTTATTTCCCCTAATAACCCTTCCGTATATTGTAAGGGTACTTGGACCCGAAAAGTATGGTCTCATAAACTTTGCCGCAGCTTTTATAGGTTATCTTGTAACAATTAGTGATTATGGTTTTAATCTATCAGCAACAAAGGAAATTTCGATAAATAGAAATAGTAAAATAAATATTAACAAAATATTCTCTTCTGTGATTTTTACTAAAATATTTATTGGACTTTTGTCTCTGATATTTATGATCATAATAGTACAATCATTCAGTATTTTCAGTAAAAACGTAGTACTTTATTATATTACATTTGGAATAGTAATCGGCAATATTTTATTTCCGTTATGGTATTTTCAGGGCACAGAAAAAATGAAATATATTACCATTATTAATTTTATAATAAGACTATTAGGTACTGTTGCCATTTTTGTTTTAATAAAAGTGCAAAACGATTTTTTGAAGTTAGCAGCAATTAATTCCCTTTCTCAGATTTTAGTCGGTGTTATTGGAATAATATTTGTAATTAAGAAATTTTCAATTGAATTAATTTATCCGGGGTTTGAACAAATAAAAAGACAGCTTAGGCAAAGTGCATATTTATTTAAATCAACTATCGCAATTAATCTATATACAAATTCAAATATTTTTATATTAGGTTTATTAACAAATGAGCGAGTTGTTGGTTATTACTCAGCGGCTGATAAAATAAGAATCGCTGCCCAGAACTTGCTTGGACCTGTTAGTCAGAGTATATATCCTTACGTAAATTATTTAGTTACTGAATCAAAAGAAAAATTTCTCAGGTTTAATAGTAAGCTATTGAAATTACAGGGTCTTTTTGCATTTTTAATTTCCTTGGTTATCTTTTTTCTGGCCAAGCCAATAAGTAATGTTTTGTTCGGGGCAGGATTTGTTGAATCAGTTAATGTCTTAAAAATACTAGCCTGGCTGCCTTTTGTTATATCAATTAGCAATGTTTATGGAATTCAAACTATGCTTCCATTAAATTTTGAAAGGCAATTTTTTTACATTGTTGCTTTTGCAGCAGTAATAAATTTAGTATTGCTATTTACTCTAATTCCACATTTAAATGAAATAGGTGCGACGGTTTCATTTCTTATTACTGAAATAATAGTGACAGTTTCTATGGCAATTTTTTGTGAAAAGAAAGGATTTAGTCTGTTCAATTATGGAATATGATTATTTAATTGTTGGTGCGGGATTGGCCGGCTCTGTGATGGCCGAAAGGCTGGCTTCGCAGCAAAATAAGAAAATTTTGTTAATAGAAAAAAGAGGACACATCGGCGGAAACGCCTACGATGAGTATGATAAAAACGGAATTCTTATTCATAAATATGGGCCACATATTTTTCATACTAACAGTAAGGAAGTATTCGATTATTTATCTCAATTTACAGAATGGATCCCTTATGAACACAGGGTACTTGCAAAATTAAGCGATAATTTTTATCCTATCCCTATTAACAGGATTACTCTTAATAAACTCTACAATCTTGATTTACAGACAGAACAAGAAGTAGAGGGGCTTTATGAAAGAATAAAGGAAAAGAGAAGTCCTATCAAGAATTCTGAAGATATAATTGTTAATCAGGTTGGGGTAGATTTATTTGAAAAGTTTTTTAAGAATTTTACAAGAAAGCAATGGAGTCTAGAACCGAAAGAATTATCTCCGACTGTCTGCGGGAGAATTCCTATAAGAACAAATGATGATTGCCGTTACTTTACTGACAAGTACCAGTTTATGCCGAAAGATGGTTATACTAAAATGTTTGAAAAAATTCTATCAAACAATAATATAGAAGTGGTTTTGAATACTGATTATAAAGAAGTCCAGAAAGAAGTAAACTTTAAAAAATTAATTTATACTGGTCCAATAGATTATTTTTTCGATTATAAATTCGGAAAACTTCCTTATCGTTCGATCAGATTTGAGTTTGAAAATCATAACATAAGCGAATTCCAACCTACCGCTCAGGTTAACTATGTTGATTCACAAATTGAATATACAAGAGTTGTTGAGTACAAAAAAATGACAGGCCAAATCGCAGATTCAACTACAATTTCAAAAGAATATTTGTTGTCTGAGGGAGAACCTTTTTATCCCATCCCGTCTGATAATAGTAATAGGATCTTTCGGAAATATAAGCTGTTATCTGAGTCGATAGAAAATGTTATTTTTTGCGGACGTTTGGCTGAATATCAGTATTTTAATATGGATCAGGTAGTTGCAAATACGTTAAAAATTTTTAGTAAGCTGAAATAATTTATTTATGGACAATCCTCTAGTTACCGTAAACATTCTTTCTTATAACAGAAAAGATGAACTAAGGTATACTTTACAAAAAGTATTTGGACAAAATTATAAAAATGTTGAGGTTATTGTTGTAGATAATGCCTCTGATGATGGTGCTCCTGAAATGGTTTCCAAAGAGTTCCCAGATGTTACACTAATTGAGCTGCAAAAAAACATAGGTATAGCAGGATGGAACGAGGGGCTAAAAAATTCTAAGGGGGAGTATATGCTTGTACTCGATGATGATGCTTATCCTGACGCTGAAGCAATTGAAAAATCAATTAACGTGTTAAAAAATGAAAGAATAGCAGCTTGCGTTTCCTTTAATATGATTGATTCAAACACTGGTAAATTTTACGAAAGTAATTGGCTGCCAAATGACAAAGAAAAGAAAGTTTATTATCCCGTGTTTATAGGTTGTGCCTTTATGTTGAAGATGGATCAACTCCCGATGTCTTTTACTTTTCCCGATGACTATTTTATCTATCAACACGAGCTTCCTATGTCAGCCGAAATTACGATAAACGAAAAGAAAATTTGTTTTGCTCCCGAAATAATTGGTTACCACAATTTTAAGAAGTCTTTTTATTATAATAAATATAGCGAAATTCAGGTATTTCAAAATAACTTAAAATTTATTATAAAATATTTTCCTGCATCATTGCTTTTATTTTATGTTATGCAGCAGATAATTTTCTTTTTTACAAGATCAATTAGAAAGGGATGGTTTAAGGAATTTATAAAAGTGCTAAGGGAAATAAGTATGACCAAGTTCTTAAAAAATAAAAAAATAGGTTTTCCTTATTTTTTTTCTTTAAGGAGATTACATCTATTTAATTATAGGATACTCTCAAAATTAGGGCTTTAATACTTAATAAAATATTGAGCTAATTTTAATTTGGCACCAAATTTCTAAATTTTTAAGAAATTAAAATATGGCTAACAAGTACAATATAGCATTAATAATAGTTGCAACAGGAAATTATATAAACTTTATACCAAAATTGTTAGTTTCAGTAAAAGCCTATTTTTTTACGGAACATAATGTTACTGTTTATTTAATGACAGAAAAGCAGGACTTTTCGGAACCTAAGATTCAAAAAATACTTATAAAACATGAGCCATGGCCCTTTGTTACCCTCAAGAAATATAACTTTATAACAGAACATAAAATGAAGTTTAACAATGCAGATTTTATTTTCTTATGCGATGCAGATTTGCTTTTTGTCTCAAATGTTGGTGAAGAAATACTTCCAAATCAATTAGAAAAAAACGTAGGTGTTGATCATCCGGGATTTACTGTAAGGCCACGAGCTACTAACCTCTTTAATAAAGCTCTAAAAAAAATTGGACTTCCATACATGAAAAGAAATATGAGAAAAAGAGGGCCATATGAATCAAATTTAAATTCTACAGCCTTTGTTTCTAAATGTAAAGCAGGATATTATTATACAGGGGCATTTGTAGGAGGATTTAAGGATAATTTTCTTTCATTAGCAGAAACTATTTCTCAAAATGTCAATGATGATCTATCTAACAACATTATTGCAGTCTGGCATGATGAAAGTCACCTTAATAAGTATTTCTTTGATAATCCTCCTAAAATGTTGTCTGCTTCATACTATTATCCTGAGAATGAAAACCTTCCCTATGAAAAGAAAATTTTGGCACTTGAAAAAGATCATGATAAAATCAGAAACTATTCAAAAGATAAATAGACTATGGTTGTCTAATAATTTATATGATAATTGTTAAGTTATATGGCGGTATGGGTAACCAGATGTTTCAGTATGCTCTTGGAAAACATATGGCTATAAAAAATAATACCTTCTTAAAACTTGATACTTCTGAATTCGAAAAAAAGCTTGGTAGAAATGTTACTCCACGCCAATATTCATTGTTTTATTTTAATTTTCTTAGCCAATTTGCCACAAAACAAGAGGTTTCATTATTTATAGGTTCCCGTTCAAAATTACGAACACTTATCGGTGTCATAAATAAAAAGAGAACAAATAAAAAGTACATAAAAGAATCTAATTTCAAATTTAAACCTTCAATCTTGAAACAGGGACCGGAAGTCTATCTGGATGGATACTGGCAAAGCGAAAAATATTTTTCTGCAGTAAAAGAAACAATTAAAAATGATTTGGCATTTACGGACGAAACAATAATACAAATGAAAAGTAATGTAGAATTATCTAAAGCTATTAAAAATATAGAGAAAAATAATTCGGTATCAATTCATATTAGGAGGGGGGATTATGTCTATAATTCTGTGGTGAAAAGGCGACATGGGGTTTGTAATTTGAGTTATTATTATAAAGCCATAAACTTAATTAATTCTAGGATTAATGATCCGTTTTATTTCATTTTTACAGATGACCCTGAGTGGGTAAGAAATAACTTAAAAATAAATAAACCTTTTTTAATCTTTGATAAGAATAAAGACTTTGAAGATTTTTATCTAATGAAACTATGTAAATATAATATAATTGCTAATAGTAGTTTCAGTTGGTGGGCAGCATGGTTGAATGAAAATTCTAAAAAGATGATTTTAGCTCCAAGGAAATGGTGCAATGATTCAATTGATATTAGTGATCTAATACCAGTAGAGTGGGAACTCATATAAATGATAACAGTTCTAATGCCCGTATATAATGCGGGGAAGTTTCTAGATAGTTCGATTAAAAGTATTCTCCTACAATCTTACAAAGATTTTGAGTTCTTGATACTTGATGATGGTTCTACAGACGATTCTGAAGAAAAAGTAAAGTCATATACGGATTCACGTATTAAATTTATAAAATTGCCACGGAGAGGAATGGGGGATGCATTGAATTACGGACTTTCAATTGCGAAATATAATTGGATTGCAAGGATGGATGCTGATGATCTGGCTCATCCGAATAGATTAGAAAGACAATTAAAATTTATATCGAATAATGCAAACTATCATTTAGTCTCATCTTGGTATGCACTTTTTTCCGATGAAAAGATAATTTCAATTTTTGATTTGCCGGAAAAGCATAAAGAAATTAAGAAACATCTTGCTCTACACAGTCCAATTTGTCATCCGGGCTCATTATATAATAGGAAAATAATACCACCTGAAGGATTTTCAAATAGTCCATTTGCTGATTATGAAATGTGGCTAAAAATCATGAATCATTTCAAATTTTATGTAATTCCTGAAATTCTAATCTTTGTGAGATATCGTAAAGATTCCTTTTCCAGAGGTAATATTAGTTCAAAATATAAAATGATTTATGAAATACAGAAAACATATTATAATAAATCATTTAGAAATTATTTTGGGATTGAAACAGAAAATTCTGAATACGAAATCAGGGGATGGCGTGAATATTTTTATGGTAGAAAACACCTTGCACTTAAGTATTGGATGGCGATGAATATTAAATTACTTACTTTGCCAAGAGTCATTCTCGCAGTAGTTACAACTATACTACCTGGAAAGTATTTCATTAGATTTAAGGAGTTAAGGATGAAATACAGAATGAAATATTTGCTTGGATATTTTAGTTCTGAAAATAAAAAAATTAGAGCAACTTTTTTTATGATGAATAGTTCTGATAATTAATACAAATCAAGCACCGGGATTAATTTTTGTATAATTTATTATTTTTTCTACGAATTATCTAAATATAACTTTTTATATTTTGTAGCGGTTAATTCTAATGAATACTTCTCAGCAACGTTCTGGTACCCTTTATAACTTAAGGATTGGTATAACTTTTCGTCTTTAAGAACCTTTTCTATTTTCTTACTTAAGTCCATTACATTGCCCGGTTCAAATAATAACCCATTTATATTATTAGTTATTATTTCACGATGAGCGCTGATATTACTGGCAATTACGGGAATTCCTATGGAGGCAGCTTCAATTAAAACCAGGCCAAATCCTTCAATTTCTGTCGAGGCAGAAACTAATAAATCAATATTGTCAAATGTTCTGAGTATATCAGATTCAGGTTTTTCAATAAATACCCTCTCATTCATTTCATATCTGCTAATGATTTTTTTTATATGATTAGCTAATTTGCCTTCTCCCCTGAAAATTAAGTTTACAATAAATCCTTTTTCAATTAAGGCTTTGAAGCTATTTAGTATAATTGGTATCCCTTTTACTTCGGAAAACCTGCCCACAAACCCAATATTTAAATATTCCTTTTTAAAATTCTTTTTTACAAAGGCAGGCGCTCTGATACCATGATTAATTAATGAGATATTTTTTTTGCCATACCTTTGAAGATCGAATCTAGATGATTGACTAATAGCGACGAATTTATCAGCAATCAGTAAATAGTTTATGAAATCATCGAAGCTGCAATGATGAGAGTAGTAAACATCTATTTGCGGATGTAGAAATTTTATTAGACATATAACAGGTAAGCATATTCTGTGATGATAATGTATGACATCAATATTTAAAAGCTTAATCAATCTGGATAATTGCAGATACTTGAGCAATATATTAATTGGATTAACTGAGAATTTTTTTTTGGTGTAAATTAATTTTACATCTGGCTCTACAATATTTTCATGACTATAAAATCCTTTCGGGGCGAAAACTCCAATCCAATTAAAAGTGTGTGTAAGATAATTTGAATATATTAAGGTAGACTTTTCTGTTCCCCCTATATTCAAAGAATTGATTACATGAAGAATTTTTAGACTATTTTTATTATTATACATTTACAAACTGTACACTGCTTTATTGTATCTTTCTGGAGCTATAATAAAATATTCTATCTGATACCGGAAAATTGTTTTAATTAGATTTATTTATAATAGCATTATGATAATTTAGGAAATTAAAAATTCACCTGGTTATTATACAAACTTTGATATAATTCAATTGTTAATTCTGTGCTCCTTTTCCAGGAAAATCTTTTAATATTATCCAGTCCTTTGTTTATCAGCTCATCTCTTAACTTTGTATTTAATACAATATCTTCCATAGATTTAGCAATTTGATTTATATCTGTCGGATTGACCAATAGAGCTCCTTTTCCTGCAGTTTCCGGCATTGATGATATGTTAGAGGTTATTACTGGTACGGATAATTTTTGAGCATCTAAGATAGGGAAACCGAATCCTTCATATTTGCTGACGTACATTAAACACACAGAATTCTTCACTAAGATATCCTTGACGTTATCTTCAATGTATCCTGTTAGAATGATTTTGCCCTCGAGATTCCACTTTTTAATGGAATTTTTAATTTCTCTTGTTGCATTATCTTTTTTCCCAACAATTACGAATTTCATTTCATTCTTATTTTTATCAAACAGTTTAAAAGCTTTTACTTGGTTCAGGATATTCTTGTGTTTCAAAAGTGTTCCGACAAATATAAAATAACGTCCTTTTTTCAGCCTATATTTGTTTAAGACTTCACTTGTTTTATTACTATGAGCTGAATTATCATTTTTAGAAATACCGTTCTCAATTAAATGGCTGTCCTTATCGAATAAAATCTGCAAATCGTTTTGTGTACTTCGCGATACAGAAATCAGAACATTAGAGTTTCTGACTGTGCTTTCTATCATTTTCTTTTTAAAATAATTATTTAGTTGACCATATTTGTTCAACTTTATTTCTACCAAATCATGGATCGTTGCTAAAGATTTAATATTTTTCGGAATGAGCCAGGGGCAGGGAAAATGTATGATGTCAATTCCATTTTTATGCACGATATTATTAAACATTAAAGTTTGCCAAAGGAAATAATTGATTCTTAAATAAACACGCGAATAATCAAAGATTGGGACAACAATTTCGTGGAAATTTTTTTTATGGATGTCAAAGAAATGCCGATTTTGGGAAAAAGTAATTATGAAATATTCATTTTCCGAATCTAATATTTGAGCATTTTCAATTAGATTTCTTAGGTATTCAGCAACACCGACTAACTGTTTGGTAGATAATATAGTAGGGATTGCAATTCTCATTTAATTCTTCTTTGACTCAATTATTTTTTTGTAAAATATAACAACAGCTAATTAAAGATTTTCCGGCTCTTTTATCATTATACTTAGAGATAATTTTTATGTCATACTGATCAACCAGTTTTGATATTTCTGATTCTCTACAAATATGCATTTCAATAGGGCTTTTGAGTTTGTATCTATATTTGTTATAGTAATTAGCTATTTTATTTTTGGTGAATCTTTTCAGCAAACCATAGAAAGAATTTGAATAACTAGTAACGGTTTGAAAATACAAAATGCCTTTTGCCGATAGTATTCTGAAGAACTCCTTAAGATAAGCTAACTGGACTTCTTCGTTTAAGTGCTGTAAGGTAATGATACTTAAAATGAAATCAGAACTGCCGTCATTAAAGTTAGATAAACTTATTCCATTTATCTCTTCAAATGTACAGTTCCTAATATTTTTATTGAATTCTATTGCTTTCTCTATCATAACTTCTGAAATATCCAAACCATTAACTTGCCTAAAATACCCGGCTAATCTTCTGGTGCATCTGCCGACTCCGCAGCCAAAATCTATAGCGGTTTCAGTTTTATTAAGAACCGAAAGTTCTCTTAGTTCTGAAATAATGGTATCAACTTCTAATTTACCTGATTTGAAAAAATCGTTCAGCAGCCATTTATTATACCTTTTAGACGGTATGGATAATATTGCCCAAAAAGGATCATTATTAGCTAATAAATTCCAAAAATCTTTGTTAGATTTTAAAAGCATTTTGTAATAAAATATCTTAATTTTTACTTAAATTTTTACTTGGACTTTGGAATCAATACTTTGAAAAAATCTTCACTTGCCTTTTATTTAGTACTATTAGTTACAACCACAGATTTTTCTCAAGTTAAAATAACTAATTACATTCAAAGTTCTAACACGTTAAAATTTAGTGTTGTATTAAGTTCATTGCCGACCCAAATTACTGCTAACACTGAAAAAGGTAAAATAGTATCCTTTAATAATTTTGAGAACGAGTCTAATCCGGGGGGATTTGCACTTCCATCAAGAGAATTGATTATTGCCTTGCCATCATATTCTCATGTTTCAGTAAACCTTTTACCAATTGAAACAAAACTAATTAATGGGATTCCCCGAAGGAACTCATTACCATATCTGAAAAACGATTCAACTATATCGTACAATAATAATTTTTCTTCAGTTGAAAAATATCAGACAGCACCAACTTATGAAATAAAGGGCTATCTGTGGATAGGAAATTATTATTGCCTGGATCTAAAAATAAATCAGTATAGATATAATAATTCAGAT
>CAZRMA010000115.1:3925-10031 GCA_964600655.1 uncultured Ignavibacteriaceae bacterium | reverse complement strand
AATACTTCTGTTATAAATAGAATTTGTTTTAATGCATTTAAATTTAATTATTTCTAATTTTTGATTGTGAATAAAATGAAAACAATTATTAAGTACCGGGGAATATACCTTGATATAAAATAGAGGGAGGAAAGTTATGAAAATCTATAAATACGTTTTATTTATATTTGTAATATTTACAATGACTTCTTATACTCAGCAACTCCCTTTAAAAATTGGAAATGAATGGCACTACAAATTGGGGCTTGGCCCAGTTAACCCATTTATTGGAAGAGCTGTTGATACCGTTCGCATAGATAATTACTTGTATTATAAAATTGAAAGATGGGATATTGATTCACAAAAGGTAACAAGAACAACATACGATAGAATTGATGGAGATAGTTCATACTATAGAATTTATGGAGATACCGCAAGACTAATCTTCAATTTTAACTGGGGAGATGGTCATATCGAAGTCTTAGGATCAAATTATGATGATTCCACATGTACAGATCTTGAATTAATTAAAAAATTTCCGGCTGATATATGGGGTAATTTAGAAGATAAATACTTAGAGTTCTTTGGTGGTGTTTGTGAAGGGATGCAAGATACTGGATGGACTTTATCAAGTTATGAATACGTTAAATCTTTTGGCTGCTGGAATGCCGGAGACGGTTTATTGATGGGCGCAAAAATAAATGGGGTTACTTATGGTAATTTATATCCTGTCCCAGTCGAATTATTATCTTTTAAAAATCAAGTGATTTCAAATTCGGTTAATCTGTCCTGGACTACTGCTACGGAAACAAATAATTATGGATTTGAAATTTTAAGGAGTGTTCCACCTAATAAGAATGCTGTAAAAATAGGATTTATTAAAGGGAATGGTACAAGTACGGAAATAAATAAATATGAATTTTCTGATAATAATTTGAATGATGGAAATTATAAATATCAGTTAATACAAATAGATTTTGATGGAACTAGGAAACAAATAGCAGAAACAAATGCAGAGATAGTAAACCCAAATCATTTTGTTTTATTTCAAAATTACCCGAATCCATTTAATCCTACAACCAAAATAGAATTTAATTTGCATAAGGGAGCAGACTTTAAATTAGTAGTTTATAATATTATGGGGGAAATTGTATATACCATTAAACGTCATAATGCCGAACAAGGGAAACATGAAATAGTATTTGATGGGAAAAAATTTTCAAATGGTGTTTATTACTATCAACTAAGAACCAATGGTTTTATCAAGACAAAAAAGATGCTGCTTTTAAAATAATGATAATCCACTATTTAGTAAAAAATAACTTTTTGAAGATGAATTATGCAATTAAAACAAATTAAGCTCATTACAATTCTAGGAATAATTCTTTCCATTTCACTAGTAATTATTTCATATTTCGGAGCTTTTATTTCAAGCACTTATGAACGCGATTCACTTTCAATGGGTGTTCAAGGAATGGGACAAGATATTGTCGACTTATTCATTGTAGTCCCATTATTAATTTTATCTTTAATATTTGTTCGGAAGGGGAAAGTAAATTCTTATTTCATCTTTAGTGGGTTACTATTTTATATCCTATACTCATTTGTTATTTATAGCTTTGGCGTGCACTTTAATAATCTATTTTTACTTTATTGTTTAACTCTCGGAACTTCTCTTTATGCTTTTATAATTATGGTTGTTCAATTAACAAAGCTGGATATTCAAAATTTATTTTCAGATAATACTCCAACAAAATCTATATCAATATTTCTTTTAATAATTGCAGCTATGTTTTATATGCTGTGGTTGAAGGATATTGTTCCTGCGATTCTTCATAATTCAGTGCCAAGTGAAGTTGGAGAAAATAGTCTTCAAGTTAACCCGGTTCATGTTTTAGATATTTCAATTGCACTGCCGGGATTTATAATAACAGCAATATTATTAATTAAAAAACATAAATTAGGTTTTATCTTAGCTCCAATTATTTTAGTATTCATTATTATTTTAGCAATTGCATTAATTGGTATGGTAATAATGCTGAAGATTAAAGGATTGAGCGATGATATATCTGTATCAATTATTTTTAGTTTGCTGGCTATTATCAGCAGCATATTTTTAATTAAATTTTTTAAGGCAAGTAAAAACTAATAGATATTTAAATAATACTCTGTAAGTTATTCGTTTAATCGTTCTTTTATCTCTATCTTATTATTAACGAATTTAGCTTAAAATGTGTAAATTAGGGTACTTGAAGATTTCATTTTTAAATTTATTTTTGTAATATAATTTCAAATTCACTGCTTAAAAAACCAGAAAATTAAATAAATAATTTAGGTGTTACAATGGCAAAAAATTTTGTCTCTAACAAAGATGAAACAGTAAGAATGTTTAAGAGTGATTTCTTTGAAGTGCTCTCAAAGGTTCACTTTACGGTACCATTGTATATTTATGTCCCTGTGATAGCGTATTTTCTGTACCGATCAATCGGCATGTTTCATCTTAGTTCCCTTAATATACTTGTTTATATTTTATTTGGAGCCTTTATTTGGACAATTACCGAATATACATTGCATAGATTTATATTTCATTTCCCTGCAAAATCGGAGTTTGGTAAAAAAATCCATTTCATCTTTCATGGTGTGCATCATGATTATCCCAGCGATACCAAAAGATTGGTTATGCCGCCATCTGTAAGTATTCCATTAGCCCTTATGTTTTATTATTTGTTCAACGCAATCTTAGGTGAAATTCTTGTCGCGCCTTTTTTTGTAGGTTTTATAGTTGGCTATCTGGTCTACGATTTGGGCCATTATGCTATTCATCATTATAATATGCATAATAAAATTTTACTAGCCATAAAAAATCATCATATGCGTCATCACTTTCAGGATCCTGAAAAGGGATTCGGTGTAAGTTCACCATTGTGGGATAAAGTTATCGGAACTGATTTTCCCAAAAAGTCAGGTAGTTAATATCTGTTTGGGCCTTGAATTACTCATTTTTATATTCAGGTCAAAAAGCAATTCATCATTTAAGCGTATTGTTTAATGTGCTTATACCTTTACTAAATATTAATTCTAAAAGCATCACTTTAAAAAAAAGATTCTGATTATAGAAGACAATTTAGAAACTCAATTAATTTTTTAAGTTTATTTGCGTGATTATTATGATGTAGATTTGGATGAGCAGTCTGAAAGCGGCCTTCGATTGATCAAAAAAGATGACTTAATTTTATTGGATTTTAATTTACGATGCAAATATGATGGCATTCATGGTCTAAAAGAGGTACGAACAAATTTAAAATTAAAAATTCTAATTGTCGTTGTTACAGCCTATGCAATGAAAGTGGATAGAGAAAAATTTTTAAAACTGGGTACAAATGAATATATCGCTAAACCGGTTTCGAAAGTTACACTCTTAACAAAGGTAGATGCCATCCTAAAAAGGAAATAATTTACTATTAAATATTTCTCGAAGCGGGGTGCAAAAAAAATCTTCGCTAATTATGACCTTTTAATGATAGTTATTATTTCAACTGATGATTATCACCAAATATTATTTTATCTTAGGCTAAAGCAATAAAAAGATTTTAATTTCATTCCTCCATTTTAATTAAAACCTTTTGGTTTTAGATCAAATAAATCTATAATTACAGTCGTAATACTCATTTTCATTTGTCGCATTTTAATACAGAAATACAACATTGTCTCTTTAAAAATGTTGTAAGTGTTTGATATTATTACGTTAAAATAATATTTCAGCAACGGCATAAATATTGGCTTTTTATGGTAACTCATAATGTTGGTAGGGCAATGAAGAAAAAAATACAACTCATTCCTTCCGGTATCTCTTTTATTGATGATGCTTGGGGTGGATTATACAGTGGAGGAACATATCTTTTGATTGGCCCCCATAAATCGGGGAGAACGTTACTTTCGTTACAATTTGCAATGGAATGTGCGCAACAAGATGAAGTCTGTTTATTCTTCACTACAATGCGGCCAAAAGATTTAATGATTCAGGCGGCTTCTATTAATTTTGATTTAGAAAATTACATGAATCAGAATTCTGTGATAGTAGTTAGGGTTTCACCGCCTACTGAATTATATCAAGAAGCTAACCCGGACGAATTTTTATCAGAATATATGGATGATATTGGTGCAATTGTCCAGCAATATAAACCGTCAAAAATAATTTTTGATGAATTAACTCCTTTCGTCGGCTATAAAAATTTGAATATACTTCAGACTGTATTTTTAAATACAACAGATTTAATTGAAGAAACAGGAATTACTTCATTGTTTGTTTTGGGCGAACCTGTTAGTCCTGATACAAACAGAATAGTTGATAAATTAGCATCATTTGCTACCGGTGTTATTTCGTTACAAAAGGAAGAAAGTCTGCCAGGCAGATTTCAAAGCGGGAAAATTGTGATAACTCCAAACATCGGGCACGCTGAAGGACAATTTAAATCCGAATATTTTATAGTTCCTCAGAAAGGTGTTACAACTTCTCCATCTGTAGAAAAAATAAAAGAGACGGAGCCAAAACAATATGAAGCAGATGAAAAATATAAAAAATTAACTGAGATTGATTTAACAGATGATAACTATTCATTCCTTAATTTATATTCTGTGAACGACTTTAAATTATTATTAAATAATCAAATTGCTTTGTATAAAAGTACCGGGCAAACATTTACAGTCATTTCTTTTCGTTTAGATACCATTGCAGAGCAAAAAGGATTATTGTCTGTTAACCAGCTTCAAAATGTTATAAGGCTGTCAATAGAAAAGAAAGATAAAATATGTGTACTTGGAAATAAAGTTATAGTGCTTGTAATTCAAGGCGATCCTAAAGCATTAAACAGAGTTGTTTCCCGAATTAAAAGCAACTTACCGTTAAAAAGCAAGGATCTAATTAACCAAATTCTTCCATTGATTTCTGTTTATTCGGTAAAAGTTGATGATAGTATTACAGGTGCCGAAGACATCTTTAATCTTTTAGTTTCAGAAAGAAGTGTTGAAAGGAAAAATTTAGATTACTATTAAATGATTGTGTGATGACAAAATCATCCTCTTTGCTAGTATATTTTATTCTATTTCTATTTATTTGTTCAAATATTTTTGGGCAAGGTAATGTTGATTTATTTAAAGATGAAGCATTAAAAGAAATGGATTCCGGCAGGTATGGGGAAGCAATAGATCTGCTAAATAAATACATATCAGCAAAACCACAGCAAGCAGAAGGATATAATCTTAGAGGGATTTGCTACGAAAAAAGAGCACAGTTTGAATATGCCGTTTATGATTTCCGATCTGCAAGAAAATTAGAACCTAAGAATTCAGAAATTAATTCCAACCTAAAACGCACCACAGATACCTGGTATTCAATTCTTTACAATAATATTGAAGGCTATAGAAGGGAAATTGCAATTAATTCCAATGATCCTCAAAATTATTTACAAATTGGAAAGTCATATAAAAATCTTGGTGAATGGTTAACAGCCGAAGAATGGTACGACAAATATCTTAGTCGCGAAGAAGCTTCTCCAGATGAAATTATTAGATATACTGAAATACTAGCCAAGGATAATCATCTAAGCAAAGGCGAACCAATTCTTAAAAAATATACGCAAAAATATCCTGATGATCACAGGATATGGTCAAGATATGGTTACTTCAGTTTGTGGCTTGGGAAAAAGAAAACCGCAATCAATGCTTTCGAAAAAGCTTTAGAACTCCGTCCTTTCTTTAAAGAAGCAATGGATGGTTTGGACCGTGCAAAAGGGAAAGGATTTATTTATACCGTTAACGATACTTCAACTCGATATAGAAGATATTACGGCAGTTATCCTAACGGAAGAAAATCCGTTTATCCAATTGATAGATATTATAGAATATTAAAAAGAGACTCTTCAAATAATGAAATACGAGTTTCATTAATTAATGCATTAATGAAAGCCAAACGCGTTGAAGAAGCTTATAACCAGCTTCAAATTTTGTTAAGAGATAATCAAAATAATTCTAAGTATGATTCGCTCTCAAAAGAGGTAATTGTGTTTAGAGAAAATTTTTATCAGAATAAAATTTCCGATCTTGAAGCAAAACTGAAAAAAAATCCTTA
>CAZRMA010000115.1:0-3825 GCA_964600655.1 uncultured Ignavibacteriaceae bacterium | reverse complement strand
ATTTTTATCAGAATAAAATTTCCGATCTTGAAGCAAAACTGAAAAAAAATCCTTACGACAAAAATACACTAGACAAGCTGGCGGAATATTATGCCATAACGAAGCAATATGACAAAGCGATTAAGATATACGGCGATTATTTAGTTTATAAGCCTAATGATTCCGATGCAAGATATAAACTGGCGTTCAATTATTCTTATAATAAAGATTTCAAAAACGCGTTAGCTCAAACGGATATTGTACTTCGTGAAAACCCAAATAATTTGAGGGCTAAATTATTAAATGCACAATTGTCTGTTTGGTCAAATCAAAATTTAGCTGAAGCTGAAAAAAACCTTCTTTTCATTTTGAATAAAGAACCGAATAACATACAAGCTTTAGTTACTCTCGGAACATTAAAATTTCAGAAGAAGGATTATAGCAATGCTCGTTACTATGCTTCATTAGCGGAGAAAATAAATTCAAATAATTTTGATCTTAATAGGTTAAAATATATGCTTGACCTTCAAGTAAAACGAAATAAAGAAACAGCGAGATTTCATATTCTTGAAGAAGCGAGAAAACTATCTTCATACGAGAAGTGCGAAGAATCGATTAAAAAATACCGCGAATACATTAATGAATCTGAAAAAGAAAATATAAAATTAGCAAAAGAGATTTCGCTTGAGCTAGCGAATGCTTATATCTGTGCAAAAAATTATAAAGCTGCAATTTCCATTTATGACAGCCTAATCAATAAGGCTTATGATTATGACATAGACAAGCAAAGAGCAAAAGTATATTATTGGAGCGGCGATTCAACCAAAGCTTTAATTTTGTTAAAAGATATAGCATCTAAAAATCCAGATGATGCTGAAATAAAATTGCTTCTTGGAGATGCTTATGCTCAAAACAAACAATATGAAAGCGCAGAAAAAGTTTATGATGAATTGCTTGCCAAAGCGCCCGATTCTTATATATTAAAACAAAGAATTAGCTGGCTCCCAAGCGGAGATGGATCTTTAAGTTCAGGTATTCCAACGTATTTATTAGTCGCACCTGAAGTAAATATTTTTTCAGACAATCAAAGCTTTTATTATGATATTCAAGGGCTAAAACTTGAAATGGGAATTACGAAATTTATTTCAATTGCCGGGAGTGCCTACAAAGGATATTTAAGTTCCGATTCTTCTGCAAATAATCTAAATTTTAATACATTCAAAGGACATATATATTTAAGATTTGCCAATGTTTTTACGTTCGGCAGTTCTTACGGCAAAACGTTTTTTAATAATTCAGAAAAACGCGAAACATTTCAGGCTTCTTTAAAAGCAGAAAAAGAGAATGAATATTTTGTAGAAGCAAGTTACAACTCAATGGATGCTGCTCAATTACTTTATTCACCAAACTTAGTAAATAACAGATTGAAAGCTGATTATTACAGTATTGAAGCCAGGTATCAGAAATTAAATGGTGTAATTGTTTCAGGGAAATATTCGTACATTTATATTTATGATAAGAATGCAGGAAATGAATTTGAATTTAGATTAGGCAAGAAAATATTTTCTGATATTACGTTAGGATATGAATATTACTTTGATAATTACAGAGAAGTGTCTCCACTTTATTATTCACCATCAAATTTTGAGTCGCATAGCCTGTGGGGTGATTTGAACCTTATTAAAAGCGAAAAAGTTAATATAACTTTAGGCGGAAAAGCAGGTATAATTACAGGAACTAATTTTGTATTAAGAGAAGCTCATGCTGAAGCAGAATATAAAATTTTAATGGATTTATCAATACAGGGAAGCATCAGAGCAGGAAGTACAAAAAGGAATGGAGAGGGTTACAGTTCATTATCATTTTTCGCTGCTGTTTTTTGGGGATTATAGTTTTTCAATCTTATATTGGTTAAGCAGTAATATTAGAGAGTAACTTTCAACAAGTTATTTTTTTTATCATGTTTAAAGCTGATTAAGTCTTCCACAATATAATTTCGGTTTTGTTTTAATTCGATACAGAATAATATTATTTCTGCTTTTGTAGCATTCTGAGAAAAATTTAAGTGCTTATACTCTTAAAATAATGTTTAATTAAATGGCACCATTATTGGCAAAAATAGAAGAAAATGCGGTAAATACGGTTTCACTATGCGGATAGAATCTAAAATACAAAAACATAAAATTATTATTGAAGATCAGTTTAACGGATCTTCACAGGAAGATCTTGGCAAAAAATATTTAAAAAGAATTCTAATCAGCGGAATTTTATCGGTTATTTTTCTTTACTTAATTATATACACTTTGCCTTTGACAATTCTTTCTGTTAGTTCTTTGTTAGAATACGCAGCAATTGTTTCGCTTGTAATATTTCTATTTGTATTACTGGTAAGATATTTTGCCATTTTAGTCCTGGCATATCTTTATTTGAATGAATATACTTATAAGCCTATAAATGGGTTTGCCCCGTTTGTTTCTATTATCGTCCCGGTTTACAATGAAGAAAAAGTTGTAAAGCAGTCAATCAATTCTTTACTTGAATTAGACTATTCGAATTATGAAATAATAATTGTGAATGACGGCTCAACAGATGCAACTACCGAAGCTGCTGAAGAGTTGGTTGGAATTCATAATGCTTTAAATTCAAAAGTAAAGGTTTCATTAATTAATAGGCCGAACGGTGGAAAATCACAAGCATTGAATGCAGGAATTAAATATTCTGAATCAGATTTGGTTTTATGTATGGACGGAGACTCACAACTTTCCCCTGACTCTTTGAAATTAGCAGTTCGTCATTTTGTCGATCCAAAAATCGGAGCGGTTGCTGGCAATGTTAAAGTGTTAAACCGTAAAAAGTTTTTTACCGACTTACAGGCGCTGGAGTATATAGAGGGCTTAAATATGGCTCGCAGCGCTCAAAGTTACGTTCGACTTGTTAACATAATTCCCGGTCCGATTGGTTTATTCCGTAAACAAGCAATTGTGGATGCTGGTTTTTATTCAAGTGATACATTTGCCGAGGATGCAGATTTAACATTAAAAATTTTAGCTCATGGATGGAAAATTTATTATGAGCCAAAATCTATTTCTTACACTGAAGCACCTGAAAAGCTTCAGCAATTATTAAAGCAAAGATATAGATGGACAAGAGGGATTATTCAATCAATACGCAAACATAAAAAATTAATGTTTAATCCAACTCTTAATTTTGGTGATACATTTGTATTGTGGGCAATGTTTTATGAAGCATTGATATGGCCAGCTATGAATATTGCGGCTAATGTATTTTTTATTATAGCTGCTTTAGTGTTCGGACTTTCAAAATTAATTTTCTTTTGGTGGGCCGGTTTAGCTCTTCTCGATATTGCTACTGCACTTTATTGTGTGGCTGTTGAAAAAGAAGAATTTAGATTAGTTGGTTATGCAATTATTTATAGAATGTTCTTTATTCTGATTATTGATATTTGTAAAGCAATGTCAACTATTGAAGAATTCTTAGGCATCAAGATGGGCTGGGGTAAATTAGAACGCGTAGGAACAGCAAAGGCTTAAAACTATTTTTATTTCAAGAGGGTTACTATGGAATTAATACCAATATTAGCAACTATAATTCTTGTTGCTACAATCAGCACCTTTATTCTGGCAATAGGTGCTTATATACTGTATAAAATAAGGGAAAGAAAAGGCGAAGCAGCAGTTGCAAGAAAGCCAACTGTAGTTGAAGGTGAGCTTCTAACTCCTTTAGAGCAAATTAAGTACGACTACGAAACAGATAAAACAAAAATAGCAAAAAGGATTGGGGAAGCTTATATAAGAGAGGATAAACCTGAAACTCCTAAAAGTACTG
>CAZRMA010000114.1:0-10037 GCA_964600655.1 uncultured Ignavibacteriaceae bacterium | reverse complement strand
ATATGAGTGGAATAATGTTCAGGTTAGGGTTTAGATTTTATTATTGATCATGATTTATTTATTGATTCTATCAAACTCTTCGGAGTAGAGAGAACCTCGAAGGTTTTAAGCTATTTTATTACCATAAATTGTGATCACTATTTTTCTTGAACCGCCATAATTTCGATGTTCACATAAATAAATCCCCTGCCAGGTTCCTAAATTAAAATCTCCGTTTGTAACCGGAATTGTAACGCTGCTGCCTAAAACAGAAGCCTTTAAGTGTGCTGGCATGTCATCCGACCCCTCAGTGTTATGCTGATAGTAAGGTGCATTCTCTGGAAACATTTTATTAAAGTGAGATTCAAAATCTTTCCGAACTGTTGGATCTGCATTTTCATTTATTGTTAATGATGCACTTGTATGCTTAATAAAAATATGTGCAATGCCAGATTCAAATTTTTTTAATTCCGGCACTTCATCATTAATTTCATCTGTTATTAGATTAAATCCTCTTTTCTTGTTAGAAAGTTTTATTTCTTTTTGAAAAATATCCATGAATCTTTCGAGTTTAATTGGACGAAAAAAATAATTTAATAAATTAATGCTTTGTTAAAAAGTAATAAAAAAGTTTAAAAAAAGGATAATTAAGAGTTTATTGAGTTAAATAAATCTTAAGAGAAATATTTAAAAAATTTATTCAGGCACATGAACTAAAAAATATTCTTTTGCACTTTCCCCAATTGTTTTTGCTTCTTTTATAGTCATATGCATGTCGTCATCGGGAGTATCATCTTCATGTCCGGCTTCAATTATTGCAAGGTCTGAACCCTTTGCTTGTTTAACCAATGCATCACAATAGGCTGTATCTCCGCCGTAGCAAATTTTTGAATTATCAAAAGTAAATTTAAAACCTATCGCAGGAACCTGCCTGGTTGTGTTACCATTTGAAATATATTCTTTATGGATAACAGGGAAAGGACGAATTGTAACTTTTTTACTTTTAAAATTTTTGTATTCTTTAATCTCAATTAAATTAATTTTATATGATAAGCTGTTTGAATATACTTTCATAAAAGCTTTATGTATACTTTCAATTTCAACACATCCTTTGGGATAATAAATTGAGAGGGGAGTTTTTTTACGCATCACTCTTAGGTATGTTAAAAAAGACCAAACGCCTCCAACATGATCATGATGTCCATGAGTTATAAAGACATCAGAGATATTTAAAATAGATTTTGTCCCAATTTCAGTATTGAGGTCACGAAGTATCCCATCACCCGGATCAACGACAAAATTAGCCTCGCCGGCTCTAATTAAAATTCCGGTAGCAATATTCGGGATTGAGCAAAATATTTTTATTGAAAAATTATTTTTCTGCCATGTTAAAGGATATTTTGTATGTAGCATATAGTTAAATTAAAATGTTTAATTAGCTAGTGTGTGCTTTGTAAAATTCACAGTTCTTTTTGTTTTTACATCTTGCAAAAATATTAAATGAGTAACTTTCAATTTCAAAACCTAAATCATCACTTATTGATTCAGGCAGCTCTTTTATTTTGGGATTTGTAAATTCAACAATTCTGCCGCAGTCCATGCAAATTAAATGATCGTGAATCTGCTTTTTGAAGCTGCCTTCATAACGTGTAAGATTGTCGCCGAAATTTCTTTTACTTAATAGTTCACACTGAACAAGCAACTCAAGCGTTTTGTAGACAGTAGCCCTGGAAACCCGGGACTTATTATTTTTCATGATTATATAAAGATCATCGGCTCCAAAATGGCCTTCATAGTCTAATGCTGCATCCAGAACTTCAAAGCGTTCCGGAGTTATTCTGTTCTTTTCGCTTTTTAAAAAATCTCTAAAAACTTCTGAAGCTTTTTCGTGTTTCAATATCTTTTATCTTTTCTTGTTAAGTGTATTGTAAAAATATTACCACAGAGTTATAATAGCAAATACTAATAGCGTGACTTAAATTATTGGTAGTCATATGAAAGGTTAGGGTGGAAAAATAAATCAAGCTGTCAGCTAACCCCTAAAGCCCGCAATCCATGGACAGTTATAAATGTTAGGAAGTATGCTGTTGAGGTAAAAATTAGTATTTGTAATAAGGGTATTCTCCAACCACCCGTTTCTTTTCTCGAAACAGCAATAGTTGAAATACATTGGAGGGCAAAAATAAAATAAATAATTAATCCAATGATGGTTGCAGTTGTAAAAAGTTTTTGGCCGGTGCCTTCAATTTCTGCACTCCGCATGGCGTTAAGAATTGAAGCCTGTAAATTTTCATCATTGCTGGTAACTTTAAAAATTAAAGCCATTGAGCTTACAAAAACTTCTCTTGCAGCAAAAGCAGAAACTAAGGCAACACCAACTCTCCAGTCCATTCCGATTGGCGTCATAACGGGTTGAATGATTTTCCCTAAATCTGCAGCGTAGGAATTTGATAATCTATCAGCTTTTTTAGCTTGAACTATTTCTATATCGCTTAAACCAGTTGTGCTTATGGTTGGGTTTGCGTTGGGGAAGTAAGTTAAAAACCAGAGAATGATTGAAAAAACAAGTATTATCGGACCGGCTTTTTTTACATAAACTTTCGAACTATTATAAGTATTATTAAGCACTGTGCTTAATTTTGGTTTTCGATAAGCGGGCAGTTCTAAAATGAACGATGAACTATCCTCTTCTGCAATTATTTTGTTTTTAAATTTATTTACTATACCAGCGATAATTAAAGAACTAGATGTACTGAAAATATAAATTGCCGCTAATAACAATCCGCCCATCCAAAGTTTATCCGCCGGTAAAAGGAAAGCAATCAGTAACGCATAAACTGGAATTCTTGCGCTGCAGCTCATCAAAGGAATAATGAAAATGGTTAATAATCTTTCACGCTTATTGGGAATGGTTCTAGTTGCCAGCATTGCTGGAATTGCACATGCGAAACCTGAAAGCATTGGAACAAAGGATTTCCCATTCAAACCTATTTTTGAAAGAGGTTTATCAATCAGCATTGCACCTCTGGCTAGATATCCTGTATCTTCTAGGAATCCGAGAATTAAAAATAAAATCATAATTTGAGGAACAAACACCATCACCGCTCCAGTCCCGCTTATTACACCGTTTGCTAAAAAATCTCCCAGCCATGTATAACCAAATGTGTTAAGTGCCAATGAAGAAAGTAAACCGAATAAGTCATCAACTAATTTCATAAGCGGATCAGCAAGCCAAAAAATTGAAGTGAAGGTTAATGACATAATTAAAAAAAATGAAATAATACCCCATGTTCTATGAAGTAGAAATTTGTCTATCTTTAATGTGGACTCATCGGGCTTATGCGTTATCTTCTTCACTGATATATCGTTAAGAACCACTAATTTTTCATTAGCTGCATCAATGTTTACTCCGTTTCCATTGCCGGAATACCGATATAAAACATTCTGTTCAATTAATTCAATATTTTTATAAGAATTAATTAATTTTTCAATACCAATTGATGTGTCAAAGAAAGAAGGGATAATTTTATTTTTTTTATTCTGATTAGCAAATTCTAATTCTTCTTTAATTGCTTCAACCAGAATATCAACGCCGTTGCCGTTTCTACCATCAACTTTAATTACTGTACAATTTAATTCTTCAGATAATGATCTAATTGATAATTTGTATCCCTTTTTTTCCAGCATATCATGCATGGTAACAGCAACTATTACTTTAAAGCCGCATTCGATAAGTTGATTTATTAAAAGTAGATGGCGTGAAAGTTGGCTTGCATCTGCAGTTGCAACAACAATATCCGGGATGCCGTAAAGCGGGTGAGTGTAAAGTGAATCGACGGCAACTTTTTCATCTGGCGAGTTGGGAACTAGGCTTACAATTCCGGGTGAATCAAGCAATTTCGCATTAATATTATATTTACCTAACAGCCGGCTAACCGAAAACTCAACTGTTGCACCCGGATAATTTACCGTCTTAAAATTTTTACCGCTCAAATAATTGAATAAGGTGGTTTTCCCCGAATTTGGTGGCCCAACAAGAGTTATTAAAGGAATTTTTTCAGAAACTTGAACATTCATGAAACAAAAATGCACTCAGCTTCATTTTTACGAATAGCTATTACTGTTCCTCTAACTGCAAAAGCTAGAGGATCGTTAAAAAGCGATTTATTTACTAATTCAATTTCCTGCCCTGGAGTAAAACCAATTTCTAAAATTCTCCTGCAAGAAGGATGTTCAGTATTCAGGTTATCTATCTTTACTTTTTCTCCGTATTTTAATTCAGAAGCTTTTCTCATTTTTTCCTCAAATTCACAATTAAACAACAAACTATTTAGATTTAGTCTACATAAAAATAAGCTTACTCTGTAATAAAGTCAAGCATGAATTTTAATCACAAATGATAGCTTATTTTGTTCTAACACTTATTAAAATATTTTATTTTCATACACTTATAGTTATATTAAACCCTAATTTTAACTTTTCGTGGCAGCAATTAATATATAAAAATCAACTAGTAGAATGGAAAAAAATCTGGTAGACGGTAAATCAATCTCTAATCTGATTGAAGTATTAGTGAATAGTGATGAAAATTCACTAAACGTCACGAATAACTATAATAAAGCAATTTATAGTTATGACTTTATCCAAAAGAAATATACTTTTTTCAGCAAGGAGGTTAAAGCTTTAATTGGTTATAACATTGATGAACTAAATGAGGTGGGCTTTGCAAATATTGTTCATAAGGTTTTACAGCCTAAATATTCACATTTGAACAAAAACGAAAACCCAAACAAAAATGAGCTAGTTGAAGATTTTTCTGCTCAATATCAGATAAAAACAAAGGGTGGTGAAATAAAATGGTTAGAAGATGTGTCAATTTTAGCGGAAGATACAAAGGGGGAGAGAAAATATAGTATAGGCTTTTTAAGAGATATAACTGAAATTCAAAATCATGTTGAAGAACTCAAGAACGAAAAAAATAAGCTTAACGAAGTTTTAGATTTGGCGAATATTCTTTTTATGGTTATTGATAGCGACAATATAATTCGACTTATAAATCAAAATGGCTGTAAAGTGCTGGGATATGAAAAAGTTGAACTGATAAATTCTTCAATAGAAAAAATATTTAGCAAACAAGAAATCAAGCAGGCCACTAGTCGTAATAAAAAATCATCACTGAAAATTAATGCTACGGAATTTGAAAATATTTCCGAAGTATTTACAAAAAATAAAATAAAAAAAACTATTAAATGGAATAACAAAATTGTAAAAAATGAAGATGGTTCGATTAAATTTATGATCAGTTCCGGTGAAGAAATAACGGAAAGAATTAAGGAAGAAAGAGTTCAGCAAATCATTTCGAATATTCTAGATAAATCAAATTCTGAAGTTAATATAAATGATTTATTTAGTTTTATACATCAGTCCATTAGCGAATTAATGCCAGTAAATAATTTTTATATTGCTTTAAATGATAAGGAAAATAACTTCATCTATTTCCCTTATTTTGTGGATGAGGTTGATACAGATGCACCGCCTCAAAAGCTTGCAAAAGGGCTTACAGAATATGTCCTTCGGTATGGCACCTCGGCATTAATAGATAAGAAAAATAATGATGAACTTGTTAAAAAAGGTGAAATTGAAATAATTGGTACTCCAGCAAAAATTTGGCTTGGCACTCCATTGAAGATACAGGACAAAACGATTGGTGTTCTTGTTGTGC
Source organism: uncultured Ignavibacteriaceae bacterium (assembly GCA_964600655.1). Taxonomy (GTDB): domain Bacteria; phylum Bacteroidota; class Ignavibacteria; order Ignavibacteriales; family Ignavibacteriaceae; genus CAVSWT01. Next base: position 4,336 of record CAZRMA010000114.1, on the reverse strand, counting down.
AAGATTATGAAAACGAAGCTGCTTATGGTGAAAAAGAAAAAGAAATTTTGGAATTTATATCATATCCAATTTCCAGGGCTATCGAAAGAAAAATTGTTGAAGAAGAAAAGAGTGTATTAATAGAAAGGCTTAAAGAATTAAACGAATCTAAGGATAAACTTTTTTCTATTATCTCACACGATTTACGAAGCCCATTTAATTCCTTGCTCGGTTTTTCTGAAATTCTTGACACTGAATTTAATACTCTTACCCATGAAGAGGTTAAACAATATCTCAAAGTAATTTATGATACTTCAAAAAACCTCTTTGGGATGACAAATAATCTTCTTCATTACTCAAGATTTCAAATGGGTAAAATTGATTTTAAACCTTCGATTTTGAACTTAAGGAAAGTTATCAACAATGCATTGAAGCTGCTGAATGGAAATTTAATTAAAAAAAATATTACTGTTAACCATAACATAGATAAAACAATTAATGTTGTTGCTGACGAAGAATTGCTGAATTCAGTAATACAGAATATTATTTCTAACTCAATAAAGTTTACTGAAAAATCAGGCGAGATTTCCATTTCCGCCATGGTTACTAAATTTTTTGATAAACCAAATGACGTTGAAGTAATTATAAAAGATACCGGGATAGGGATGAGTAAAAAAGATATTGACAATGTATACAATAATGTAATGTTTACAACTCAAGGCACTGAAAGGGAATATGGGACAGGTTTGGGGCTATTATTAGTTAAACAGTTTGTTGAACAATTGGGTGGTAATATTAAAATACAAAGTAAAGCAAATTCCGGTACAACATTTACTTTTACTTTACCTGTTCATAGTAAAAACATTTTGTAATTTCAGAATGTTAATTGTCTTTTTATTTTATTTAAAAATACACTGCTAAATCAAAAATGAAATCGAAATTATGAATTCAAAAACTAAAATATTAGTTGTTGAAGATGAAACCATAGTCGGAATAGATCTAAAAAGAACTTTAGAAAAATTAGGTTATTTCGTCATAGATATAATCAGAACAGGTGAAGAAGCGATTGTAAAAACAATTGAAACAAAACCTGATTTAGTGCTTATGGATATTATGCTTGCCGGTAATATGAACGGCATTCAGGCTGCTAATGCAATTAAAAAGAAAACAGATATACCTGTAATATATTTAACTGCTTATACAGATTTTGCTACTATTGAAGGCGCTAAAAGTACAGATCCGTATGGATACATTGTCAAGCCTTATGACGAAAGGGTTCTTCTTTCAACAATTGAAATGGCTTTGTATAAAAATCAAATTACTCAGCAGCTAAAAGAAAGCGAAGAGAGATATAGACAATTAGTGGAATTGTCACCGATTGCAATTGGTATTCAATGCGAAGATAAAATGGTGTATGTAAATTCCGAAGTTGTTAAACTCTTTCGAGCACACGATGCATCTCAAATTATTGGAATGTCATTAGTCGATTTTGTCCATCCGGATATTAGAGATGTTACTTATAAAAGGCTGCAAATCGTTTTAGATAAAAAAATAAAATTCAATGTAGTAGATGAGAGAATTATTACTCTTGACGGCAAAGTTATCGACGTTCAAATTGTATTAATCCCTTCAGAACATTTAGGCAAGTCTGCTATTCAAATTGTAATGAGGGATATTACTGAAGAGCGAATGAGGGAAAAAGTTCAGCAGACTGCATTGAAGATTTTGCAATTTGCTAATTCATCAGAAACTCTTTCAGATCTTTTTATAAATCTTCATAAAACTCTATGTGAATTTATTCCGATGAATAATTTTTTTGTTGCCTTATTCGATGAAGAAAATAAAAAAATTAATTTTCCATTTTACGTAGATGAATATAATTCTAAGCAGGAATCACGTGAATATAAAAACGGTTTGTCGGAATATGTGATTAAAAAAGGAGAGTCCGTTCTGCTTACAAAAAATGCCATTGATAATTTAATATTAAAGGGTGAGGTCAGCACTGATGCTTCTACTGTAAAAAAATGGTTGGGGGTTCCAATTCAAATAAAAGACAACATAGTTGGTGTTTTAGGAGTTAAAGAATATTACGCAGAAAATTATCTTGGGGAAAGAGAAAAAGAACTTCTTGAATTAGTTTCATTTCCTATTTCACGCGCTATTGAAAGGAAAATGGTTGAGGAAGAAAAATCAAAATATACCGACAAGCTTAGGGAACTGAACCAAACAAAGGATGAATTTTTTTCTATAATTTCTCACGACTTGCGCAGCCCTTTTAATTCCATTTTGGGTTATACTGAAATTCTTAAAAATGAATTAAATGATTTATCGAAAGAAGAACTTGAATTTTTTATTGATTCACTTTTCCAATCAACCAGAAACATTTACAATCTTCTCGATAACCTGCTTCAATTTTCAAAATTTCAAATGGGAAGGATTGAGGTTATACCGGAAGAACTAAATATTAAAGATTTAATTGAAAGTAATATTGAACTGCTAAACGGCAATATTTTAAAAAAGGAAATCGAGCTTATTAATAATGTTAATGCAGATCTGAAAGTTTGGGCTGAAGATGATATGATAAATTCTGCAATTCAAAATTTACTTTCGAATGCTATAAAGTTTACAAATCGAAAGGGCAAAATAATTATAAACTCAGCCACGAACGGAAAGTTTGCAGAAATTTCCTTCAAAGATAATGGAATTGGAATGGATGAAGAAACAAAAACATCATTGTTTAATTTGAAAAGAAAAAATTCTAAACCTGGAACCGAAGAAGAAGTAGGGACTGGTTTGGGTTTGCTGCTGACTAAAGAATATATCGAAAAGAATGGCGGAGTTTTAAAGTATGAAAGTGAATTTGGAAAAGGAAGCAAGTTCAGTTTTACAGTCCCTTTATTTGATGAAAAGTTACAATAAAAATAAATTATTATAAAACTGTTTTAACCCTTAAGCTTGCTTCGAACAATTTACTTGGTAATACCTTCCACATTTTTTCGTAAATCTTTTTTATGTTTTTTCTCATTTTTGTGATCATCTCGGGTTCTTCTTTTATAAAGTTTTTCTCCGCGTTCACTTAATTTATCTTCTTTCCTTTGATCTCTTTCTACTGAATCCATAAATAATTCCTTTTGATTTTTTATATAAGGTATTTTAATAACAGTTAAGTTTCAATGTGTATATAAATCAAAAATATTTTTTGTGAGAAGGAACAATTTTAAGAAAAATATTATTTAGATTTCAATTAACAATAACAAACGACTTTTCAAATGAATAAAATTAAAATTAATACTTCGTTCATTATCTTTGGAATATTCTCAATCATTATAGCAGGATGCAGCGGAAGTTATACTATTAAAGACAACTTCACGACCCTTCAAAGTAAAATTCAACAAAAGTTTAATGACAGTTTATTTCAAGATGCTCATTGGGGCGTTTTGATTAAATCATTAAGCACCGGCAAAATTTGGTATGAACAAAATGAAGATAAACTTTTTATGCCTGCTTCAAATGAAAAAATTATTACCGGCGCTTCTGCATTGTGTACTTTGGGTCCTGATTTTAATTTTGAAACATCGCTTACATATGATGGGCTAATTACTGATTCGATACTTAATGGTGATATTGTAGTATTTGGAAATGGGGATCCGACGCTTTATAATAAATTCTATTCTGATCCTTGTGAGGTTTTTAATGAATGGGCTGATACTCTTATATCAAAAGGAATTAAAGTTATCGATGGTAATATAATAGGCGATGATAATGCATTTGATGATGATCCATTTGGATACGGTTGGAGTTTTGACGGTTTAGATGTTTGGTATTCCGCTGAAGTTGGAGCACTTCAATTGAATGAGGATTATGTCGATTTAGAAATAATTCCACCACAAACTGTTGATGATACTCTTGAAATTATTCCAAACTTATCAAGCAATTACTTTAAGATCATTAATCAAACTGTTGCGGGTGATACTGGCAGAAATGATATTTCAATTGAAAGGCCTTATGGCACAAATAATATTTACGTCAAAGGTTATTTTGTAATTGGTTCACATTCATTTGAATATTCTCCTTCAATAACTAACCCAACCTTATTTTATGTTACTGTTTTGAAAGAGGTTTTTGAAAAGCATGGTATTAAAGTTTTAGGCAATCCAATTGATTGTGATGATATTCCAAGTTGGAATCACACACCTGAAGATTTTAATTTAATTTTACTACATAAATCTCCGCCGCTCAAAGATATCTTAACTGGTATGATGAAACGAAGTCAAAATTTATATGCCGAGACTTTCGCACGATTACTGGGCTGGAAAGAATTCGGTCTTGGTTCATTTAGAAATGGAAGAAAAGTAGT
>CAZRMA010000113.1:0-10140 GCA_964600655.1 uncultured Ignavibacteriaceae bacterium | reverse complement strand
ACAATATTTGAAACCACCCTGTTTGAATTCGCAAATAGAAATAAACAACCAACGCAAGATTAATGGTTAGAAAATCGACGGAAAGGACTAATATTTTTTCGGTTGTTTTGTTCAAGTTGACCTATTTTGATTCAAAATGAGCTGATATAACTTAACCTCAATTAGAAAAAATTTCTTTTAATGTAAGCTAAAAAATTATGCGTTCTATTTTTAATAATAGATGGGAAAAAAGAATATATGTATTGAAGAAGATTTAATAACAAAGCTTTTCGGTAATTTGGATAATCATTTCTATATTTTTTAATTATACCTATTATTGTTTTTCGAACAAATCTTTGATGTGTGACGGAGAAACTATTATCTGAAGTAAGATATAAGGAAAAATACTCCTTAAAATTATAAAACTTTCCAATTTTCCCTAAACGAAGCCAAAATTCCCAATCTTCACCAAATCTTAAATTGTTGTATCCCCCAACGATATTTATAACATTTTTACGAAATAAAACTGTGCTATGCCAAAATGGGCAAGCATACAATGCATTATTACGTATTTCAGCATCAGTTTCCCTTTTAAAAAACTTATATAACTCTTTTCCTTTTGTATTGACCATGATAGCGCCTCCACCCACCAAATTATAATCGCTATTATTTTCAAGGAACGTAACTTGTTTTTCAAGTTTATCTTTATCACACCATTCATCATCATCGTCAAGTCTGGCAATATAAGTTCCCCTAGAATTTTGTATCCCATAATTTAAATAGTCGGATAAACCTTTATTAGGACTTTTTTTGACAGAATGATATTTCACCCTATAATCGTCTTTTGAATACTGTTTAACGACATTCACGGTTTCATCCGTTGATTCATTATCAATAATTAGCAGTTCCCAATATTTATAATTTTGGTTCATTACACTTTCAATAGCCCTTCCAATCATACTGGCTCGATTAAAAGTAGGCATTACAATACTGACGATTATTTCTTGAGTATTCATTTATATTTGTATCTTAAATGCGGCTTAAGTTCGGTATAACTTCCCGGATTGGACAATAGTTGAAGTCATTAATTAACATTTTAAACTTAGATTCTGTACGCTTTAAATTAATGTAATGCCTCAATCGATAATTCATTTTGATATTTCTTATTCTTGGTTGTTCAGGATCAAATTCCCAAGGATGTATATAAAACAAGTATATATCTCTTTTCTTTAAGATTCTATTTATCCCAAATTTAAATACTGTATAAGGTATAAATCTGAAATAAAAACCGCCAGACCATGGAACTCGGATTCCCCCTATATCATAATATGATAACATTACTTCATAGAATCCATCTCTCAATTCGAAAACAGATTTTCGTGGAATTTTAATATTGCTAAGCTTTCCATATCTGTGAGGCGCAAAAGTTAAAAATAAACTTGAATCATATTGAAAACCAAGCTGGATCAGTGTATCAAATGCCCAATCTGTAATTGAAAAACTTGGGGCCCTATATCCAGTAACTTTATCCCCGATGATATTTTCCAAAATGCTCTTAGCTCTATAAACATCTTGTTGAAAATTTTTTTGAGTAAGTTTGTAAACCAATTCGTGATTATACCCATGGCATGCAATCTCATGGCCATTTAAATAAATCTTTTTGATAATCTCAGGATATCTTTCTGCAATCCAGCCTAATACAAAAAACGTTGCTTTAGTATTTTTTTCCTCCAGTAGATTCAAAATTAGATTAATATTCCTATCAATTCTGGAAATATTTAGATCCCATGATTGTTTATCAATTGCTTCTTTCAAGTTCTCAACCTGAAACCAATCTTCCACATCAATACTTAAAATGCTTTTCATCGCAATTTCAAACCTTTTGCCGTAAACTTTTTCACATCATTTTTATTTGGAAACGTGTTATACGTTAAAAGCTGATTATCATTTTTTAAATAATGCGGTTTTCCTGAACTTAGAATATCCATTGCTTTTAAGAATAGTGTCGAACTCATTTTTTTAGTCTTTTTAATTAAAGTTTCTAATGACTCACTAGGGTTTAAGTTAAATTCTTGCTGCAATAATATTTCTCCATCATCTAATTTCTCATTCATTTTATGAATTGTTATAGCACTAGTATTATCCAAATCATAATTATAGAGTGACCAAAAGTTTGGCAACATTCCTCTATTTTTAGGTAGTTTTGAAGTATGAATATTAAAACAACCTAATTTTGGTAATTCTAGTAAATCGCTTTTAAATATTTGACTTGCAGCTACAGAAAATATCACATCCAAATTAAGTGAACGTAAAAAATTCAGCGAATCTTTCGAATTAATATTTTTAATCTTAAAAATTGTTACATCATTTTTTAGCAGTATATGCTCAGTGGAAAAAACGCCGGGGAATTTTCCTTTAAAAATCTTTATGCTAAGAATATTTAATATCTTAAATAAAACAAATTTTAATCCAACAATAATAAAATTACGCAAGCCGTAAAAATTTAGCATTTGGTTCATTAGTTTTTTCATAGATTTTTTACCAAGCGGTGGTTGAATTATCACACCCAGCAAATTAAATTTTTTTGTCAGATTATGTTTAAACAATTCTTTGAAGAAAACAGGAATGTAGAATGGATCATCTTGAGTAACTAACAATATATTTATCATAAAAAGCTAATGAATATTCAATAATTAATATTTTACTTATTGATTAAATATTATTCTAATGAATAAAATTTCTCTACACTTTATAGCAGAATTTATTTGAAACCTAAGCTACAAGTAATTAAAAAGATAAGGATAAAATTACTAAAATTTTTAAAGATACTTTAATTTTTATTGTCTTTTATGGTATTAAAATGATTGAGAATTACCCTTGCTGAATTTGTCCATTTGAAGTTTTTTGCCAAATCTTTACCTTTATTAATAAACTTATTTATAGAATCGGTATCAAAGATTACTCTGTGCATGCCTTCGACAATTTCAGAAATTCTATTTGGGTCAACTGAAATTACAAATGGCTTGGCAAATTCCAGAATGGCCTTTGACTGAGATGTTATAACCGGAGTTCCTATAGCCATTGCTTCTAAAACTGGAATGCCGAAGCCTTCATAACTAGATAAATAAATGAACATTGCAGAACTGTTATATAGTAATGGTAATTCCGTTTCAGGAATGAATGGCAGAAAAATTACTTCAGTTTTAATTTCTAGATCATTTATCAGTTCCATTAAAAATTTTTGGTTCCAGCCTATACCAGCTGTTAATACAAGTTTATAGGGCAAATCATATTTGTGTAAAAATTCTGAAAAAGCTAATAAAAGTTTATCTAAATTTTTACTTGGCTCAATTGCTCCAACATACAGAATGAATTTCTCCGGTAAGTTATATCTTCTAACAAAATTCTTTATCTCTTCAGAAGTATAATCGCTAAAATATATCTCGTCTACTCCGTTGTAGGTAACAGAAATAATTTTGTTTTTTGTAATAAATTCTTTCTCAATTTCCTTTTTGGAAAAATTTGAAACGGTAAAAACAACAGAAGATTTTTTAACCGCAATTTCCGTGATTTTCTTAAGGTACATTTTCCTCAGAAATGGATATTTATGAATATTTTCTTTGTATGCGAGATCATGTATCGTAGTGAAAAATTTTCCGTTATATAAAAAAGGAATTGCTACTGAAGGTGTAAATACAATATCTGGATTAAGTTTTCTGAGTTTAAATGGAAAAACAATTTGTTCCCAAAGTATACGAACAAATGGAAGATTTGGATTAAAATTTGTCACTATAAAATGAAAATTATTTCCCAATTCTTTAAAGTCATTTCGAATTTCTTCAGAGCCATATAAATAATAATCATTTTCAGAATCAAGTTTAGAAAGTGCCCGAGTGATTTCCTTTGCATACTTACCTGCGCCAGCTATTTTTTTTCTAAAGGGTAAAAGGTTAACTGCTATTTTCATCTGTCATATGGAAGGTTTGTTATTTTTTCAGGAGTTTCTAAATTTTTTAATAATTCTCTGAAAGCATTTATTTTCCCTGAGGATTTAGCTTTATCTTTTATTTTTAATAACCACCAGAAAACAATTTGATTTATAAAGGTAAAGAAGAAAAATTTTTTGAATAGATTAAATGCATATTTGTCTTGATGTTTTTTCGTAAATAAAAGCTTTCCTTTATAAAACATTTTTGTAAAGAAATAATAATTTTTTTTTGAACTTACACTTCCCAAATGCTCAATCTTGGTATTAAAAAGATAAATAATAGGGAAACCCTTAAGACTTACATTTTTACATAGATCCATTTCCTCGAAATAAAGAAAATAATCGGAATCAAAGCCCTTAATTTCTTCGAACAACTCACGGTTAATAAATAAGGCTGCACCCATTACCCAATCTACATTTAATTTATTATCCCTGCAGATTAATGATTTATATTTTACGTACAATGCTTCGAAATATCTTCCTATCAGAAATACATTTAATATTTCATAAAGATAATTAGGAAAAAATCCAGCAGAGTAATCTAATAATTTATTGCTGTTCACATTCAATCCAACTACACCATTATTCGAAGGTAAATTATTAAATTCTATTAAAACATCTTGAAAGACATTTTCTTTGATCAGGGTATCGGGATTTAAAAAAAATAATATTCTACCCGATGACCTTTGTACCGCCAAATTACAGGCCTGACCAAAGCCTAAATTTTTTTCCGTTCGAAAAAATATAAACTTAAATTTGTCATCTTGGACAAATTTATCTGCTATTTTGATTATGGATTTATCCTCGGAATGATTATCAACTAATATTATTTCAAAATCAAAATCATACGATATATTCAGCAAACTGCTAATACAATTATTAACTTCATTAGTTAAATTATAGTTAATTATAATTATAGAAAGATCCATATTAGACCAGCAGGTTGTGTAAGTTGTTAATAAAACACATTTTGAAGTGAATTTAAATCCAACATCATTAATCACAATACTATTTATTTATGTATCAAAAAAATTTTTTAGTATTTGGATTAGTTAGATACTTTTAGCTATAACTATATCTTGATAACTTTTATAATTTTTTCTTCCGCACCAAGATCCATAATAAATCTTTTCAATAGTCAAATTATTTTTTATAAATAAATCTTCAACAAAATCTTCTTTAAAACCTATTGCATGTTCAGGTATGTTTTTATCTTTTGCAAATGAATAATCATCAATCTGGTACTTTAGTAGTTGAGTAGAGTTTTTTTCATTAATTAATTTATTCGATTCGTCATTAATTAAAAAAAAAGTTATTAAGCATTTACCTCCAGATTTTAAGACTCTTGATATTTCTTCCAAATATCTGGCAACATCTTTTGTCTCCATATGTGTAAAAACCGATGTTAATAAAACAAAATCAAAAAAGTCATTCTGATACTCAAATGTATACTGAGAAGAAAGTACTTTACCCTTTGGGTTATATGTTTTATTTAAAATATCAGCATGACTAAAATAAAAATTTGGATATTTGGGAGATATTTTTTCATTACACCAAGTAATACCACTTTCAACAATGTCAAAACCAAAATATTCTCCTTTGCTTGATAAATATTTTGTGAGAGGTAGGGCCATCCTTCCAATTCCGCAACCAACATCTAATATTTTATGGTCTGGCTTAATATTCCCGAGACTTATAAAATAACTTAAAAACTCATTCCCTATTTTTAGGAAATCACCATCCCCTATAAAGATCATACTTCGCGGTGGGACTAAGGGATCTTTATTCCCTTTTAGAATATCATAAATATCTAAAATTTTATAATAGATATTCCTTAATAAAGTATATACAGGTTTTAGAATATTTTTAACTATTCTTGAAATCTTGATCAAATCAAACTCCTATAAAAGTACATGAAATATTTTTAAAATATTAAAACATAAGCCCATCTAATTTTTCATAACTTTTTGTTTGTATTTATTATTTTGTTATTCTGGTAATAATTATAAGTATGGATATTTCCCAATAATTTGTTTATGATAGTGAATGTATCCGGTTAAAATCATTTTAAATTTTTTAATTTTTTCAGATTCGAATAGTATAATTTTTAAAATGCTGTTTCGAACATTTCGTTTTTCTACATCAAAATAAGTCCCAAATAATGTATTGTATTCATTCTTCATATACAGATAATTTCTAACTTTGTAATACCACCTTATTGCAGAATGATTTTGAGGATAAAAAATTAAAGAAAAAAAAATCTTTTTATCTAAATTTGCTTCATTATGAATTAAAACTGAGCTGTTTACTCTTATGATTTTGAATCCGTTCTTTCTTAATCTCAAACAATATTCTATATCAACATAATCAATAAAATAATCTTCTCTGAAATGCCCAATTTTTTTTACAATATTTAAGTTTAAAATATTTCCTGATGTCATTACATTTGACACTTCTTCCAGTTCAGACTTCCCCGGATATTTGGACTGATATTTATTTCTATGAAAAGGAGAAAAAATCCCTACCATATCATAATTTTCTAAATGCCTAATTAATGTATTTATTGATTCACCTTCAAAATAACTGTCCTGATCCATAGTAAGTAAAAATTGATACCCATCTTTTATTGCTTCATCAACAGCAATATTGAGTGCCCTTGCAATTCCGAGATTATCCCGATTAAATATGTACTTTACTTTATTTGTTAAACCAAATGTATTTAATAGGTTTTTATTTTCTGAGTCTGAATTATCGACTATGAAGAGATAATGAATTTGAGAAATATAGGTTTTTATATTATTAACTACATCAGAATTGGGATTGTATAGTACAACAACACCTGCAATTGTATCATTTATTTGTTGTGTCACCTTTGTACTTTCCCATTCTGTTTTTACGATAATCAAAATAACCTTTTATCATCATTTTTATTTTATCTATTCTATTATTTTCATAGATGAAAATTCCAAATAGTTCATATAACATATTTCTTCTATCTTCCTTAACATAATCCGGCATAATTTTCTTATAAATATTATCCACTAAAAATCGATTCCGAGTTCTATAATAAAGACGAATCGGAGGATGATTCGAAGGGAAAAAATAATAATTAAAAAATTTTTTCTTCAAAGATTTCCCCAGTTTATGATAAACTAAAGCATTATTTGTTTTAAATACTTTAAAACTGTTTTGATGTAGTCTTAGACAAAACTCATGGTCAACGTGATCAATAAATAAATCTTCTCTAAAACCACCGATTTTTTTATATGCAGCAAGATTTACCATATTCCCACTCGTCATTGTATAAAGAATTTCTTGAGTACTTTCTTCTTTGGGTAGAGAATGAGTTTCTAAGTTTAAATGTTCTGCCGCTACAATACCAATCTTGTCATTGCTTAACATGACTTCCATTAATTTTTCAACCATTCGTTCAGAAGCTCTGCTATCTTGATCCATAGTTAGAATAAATTCAAAACCCTGTTCAATGGCTTTCTGCGCACCTATGTTCAATGCAGCGGCAATTCCCAGATTAGATTGATTCCAAATATATTCAACATTCGTCAATGAATGAATTTTTGAAATTAGCGAATTATTAATATTACCATCTGAATTATCAATAACAAATATTTTACCAACTTGTTCTATGTAGGAAGTTAAATTTGCGAATACGCAAGATTCAGGGTAATAAAAAATCACTATAGCTGCTACATTAAACATACAAATCATTGAATAATATATTTTGCAATTTTTATGAACACATATGACAATGAATAAACATTATAATTTAACATACTATCTAAAATTTAAAATGTAGAATCGAATTCCTTTTAATTACAAAACATATTTAAGTACTCATTTTTATAATTTCAAAATTCTTTCCTGAAATTATAGATATAAAATTATTCGCTTTTCTATTTTTATAAAATTCAATTGATTCTGAAATTTAATCATCTTAAAATGAGTTTAAATCTTGAAAAGATGAATTCTTTCTCGTCATTTGTAAAAAAGTATTTCCAAACAACAATAAAGAAAATAACAAGAAAAATGACCGCAAATAATATTTTAACTATAAAATAATTTATGAAAAAAGGTATTATTAACATAAAAATCACTGCAAGGAATGAAAGAGCAGATATTTTATTTGTAAATTTCAATCCCACTAATTTATAGGCTACGATATACATTAAGATTGCATCAAAAGTTGCAGCTAACATATATGCTATTGCAGCCCCCTTAATTCCATTAAATTTTATAGATAAATACATAACTAAAAGATAAAATGGTAATTCAGCCAAGTTAATAAGTGTGGGGATTTTGGGTTTCCCAATTCCCTGAAAAAAATTATTTGGAATTAAGGATAGACTGTTCATAAGAATACCAATTGATAGAAATTGCAATACAAGTCCGCTTTGCTGAGCAAAATTAGCCCCCAGCCAAATATTCATTCCCTCGAATGAAAATGTAACAATTAAAAATACTAATGGGAAAATGATAATAAATATAAATTTAATTCCCCTAAGCAAAATTTTTTTTGAGGAATCTGGATCCGTAAAGAAACTTGCTGAAAAAATTGGAAACAGAACTCCGGAAAGTGCACTAGGTATAACAAGTAGTTTTGTTACAATTTCATACGGAGTTGCATAAAATGTAATTGCAGAAGCTGAAATAAGAATCCCTAACAGAATTCTATCTGAGTAAAGTATAATTGGTCCAATTATATTAGCAATGGTAATCCAGGCGCTAAACTTTAAAACTGGTTTTAATGCATCAAAATCAAATTTGATCTTTTCTGGTATGCCCACATTTACTTTTAGACATAATATCAAGTAAATTGTCCATATTATAATTCTTATAAATATGAGAAAAAATACTATCCAGAAGAGACTATTTGTTAATATTAAACAAAGTAATGGACCAAGAAATGTAAATATTCCAAGAAAAACTCTAATTATATTTACAAGCCCAAATTTTTGATAAGCTTCTAAAACCCCCCTTAAACCAGCTGTTGTAGAAACTATAGGGACAGCAATAGCAAGTAAATAAAAAGTACTTAATGCTTCTGAATGTAACTTATCCGAAATATTGAAAACATTAATTAGATATGGCACAAAAAATAATAGCATTATTGCGAAAAAAATACTTACTGCCAGCATAGAAAATAAAGAGGACCAAAATATTGGAGGAATTTCTTCTAATTTATTTAATCCAATCTTTTCTGCTATTACCTTTGTTAGGCCTTTTCCTATCCCAAAATCAAAAAAACTGAAATATCCAATTACTATCCATGCTAGGTTAAGAACTCCAAATCGTTCCGTACCCAATCCCTTGATTAAAGGGGGAATTATAGCCAAAGCAAAAACTAGTGGTATTCCATATCCCAATAAATTAAAAATGGTATTCTTGGCAATTGTCTTTGTACTAAATTTTAATATGGAGTTTTCGACTTTGTTTACTTCCCTTCTTTATGTCTGAATTAGTTAACTTTAAGATTTAATACTTTAGGTTAAAGATCTTCTATAATTATTAACCGATATTCTTTCAACCAAAGGAATAATTATAATTATTAAAAATAAACTTATAGACCAATAACTTGTTCTTGTAATCATAACTAGAAAGGAAAAGCCTATGATTAGATAGAGAAAAACAAGAATTGCAAAAACAATTAAACTTTTTTCTATATAAAATTTATACCACAGCCACGTTATCATTAATCCCAGTAAATAGGGGATGAGTAACGTCCCAACAATTCCAAAATCGGCATGCAATTCACGAATATATGTTGCTGTATTTGTCCACATTGGAATATAATAACCTTTTTGAAGATCTGAGGGTCTCTTTACTACATCAAACTTATCTAAAATGTGATATACAGTTAAAAAAGTATTCTGACCAAACATAGTATTTTCGGGTTTGGCGGCTAAATACTTACTAAGTACTCCTACATCACTACTTAAGTAAAGATAAATCGTTGGTGTAATTATAAAATTCCCTTTTAATTTTGATAATTGTTGATTTGCACCAACAAAATTTTCCGAGGGACCCCTTGCTAATCTGACGACGGAAGCACTAGCTACAAATAGAAGAAGCAAAATTGAAAATGCGATTGCAGCGTTTTTCTTTGAAAATTTGAATCTTTGATGTACATCCTTATTTAGGAGGTGTCTGAAAAGAAA
>CAZRMA010000112.1:0-10149 GCA_964600655.1 uncultured Ignavibacteriaceae bacterium | reverse complement strand
TAAATATCATGTCTCCATGGTTCGTCATGGCAAGAACCGCAGACACCAGCTTTTAAGGAAATTTCAATGTTTTTTGCACTAAATGTAGAAGCGTGTACACTTCCAGGTCCATGGCAGCTTTCGCAGCCAATTGTTGCATGATTAACTAAAGTTGGAAACATTGTTACTAATGTATCCCATTTACCAGGATTTGATGGAGGAACATAAGTCCAACCTAAGCTGGCAGCTATATCATCAAAACCATTATTAGCAGCAACTAAATTGTGATCATAACCTGTAGTATGACATTTCATACAATCAGTGCTGTAATGTGTACTTGTATTAATTTGTTCATTAAAGATATTTGCATGGCCAGAAACTTTCCATTTATCAAAAATAGGTCCGAATAATTCAGGCTTAACACCTTTGTGGCAGGTCATACAATTAGGGCCTGTTGCTGCAACACCTGCAAAATCACCTACGCCTACATAGTTTGCAGCAATAATTGATTGTGTTGTATCATCAGTACCAACAGCAGTTGTCATACTTAAATTAACAACATATTCGCCTGTTAAATCTGGGATAAAATATACCCATGTTGAATTTAAGACTTTTATGCTGTCATCAGTAAGAACTGAACCAGCTGGTTTGGAATTAAAAGTAAAAGTAGCAGATGTAACTGCATCACCATTCTCAATATCTTGAGCGGCTAAATAAACAGCAGTTTGATTGCCAACTACGTGCAATCCTGTTGAAACTGAACTAGGCAAGCTAGTATTCTCTTCAACTTCATAAGGAGTAACGTTCTCGATAACTATCTTTGCTCTTTGAGCAAAAATAAAGCAACTCATAAGAAGTAGCATTAGAGTAACTTGTGTAACTTTTTTCATCGGCATGTCCCCGAAATTTGTTATTAAATTATGTGACGTACTGCGTCTGCAAATTCCGTTCCGCCACTCTGAATTACTATACTGCAATAAATAAAGAAAATAGTTGGTATTTATAAATATAGTTCTCTTAGGTAAGAAAGGTGAAAACTTCATTTTCACTTCTGAGATGAGGTAATGTTTCGATTATTATATACTATGTTGAATTTTCGGTTATTAATTTTGAGTGATCAATTGTTTTGTTAATATTTCTTTAAATTGTAAATTTTAAACCAATTTTGACAAATTTAATTTCATATCAAAAAAGGAAAACGCTTGGATAATACTTATAAATCTGCCGGGGTTGATATTGAAGCCGGTGATGAAACTATTAAAAGAATTAAAGGTTTTGCCAAGTCTACTTTTAATAAGAATGTTTTATCCGATATAGGATTATTCGGTGCTTTCTATGAACCCGACTTTTCCGGTTACAAAAATCCGGTTTTGGTTTCCAGCGTTGATGGTGTGGGAACAAAATTAAAAATTGCTTTTGAAATGAATAAGCATGATACTGTTGGACAAGATTTAGTTAATCATTGCGTAAATGACATTGCTGTTTGTGGTGCTAAGCCGATATATTTTCTGGATTATCTTGCTTTTGGGAAATTAAACCCAGATAAAGCTGAGAAAATAATTGAAGGATTTTCAATTGCATGCAAAGAAAATGGATGCGCTTTAATTGGAGGTGAAACTGCTGAAATGCCCGGCCTTTATTCCGGAGAAGAATATGATATGTCAGGTACAATTGTTGGCATGGTTGATAAACATAAAGTGATTGACGGTAAAGAAATTAAAAAAGGTGATGTACTCCTTGGTTTTTCTTCAAATGGACTTCATACAAACGGCTACTCGCTTGCACGAAAAGTTTTGCTAAATAAATTCAACCT
Organism: uncultured Ignavibacteriaceae bacterium; assembly: GCA_964600655.1. Classification (GTDB taxonomy): domain Bacteria; phylum Bacteroidota; class Ignavibacteria; order Ignavibacteriales; family Ignavibacteriaceae; genus CAVSWT01. The sequence goes on along the minus strand of CAZRMA010000112.1, from coordinate 8,357 downwards.
AACTGATAAACCCGATGGCTTTGATAATGAACTTGGAGCAGAACTGTTAAGAATTCATAAATCATATTTAAAACTAATCTCATTTCTTAAAGATAATTTAAAAATAAAAGGCTTCTCACATATAACAGGCGGCGGAATAATCGGCAATACAAAAAGAATTCTGCCGGAAGGCCTTTCACTAAAAATAAATTGGGATAGATGGGAGTTGCCTTCATTATTCAAATTGATTCAGCAGACAGGAAAAATTTCTGATGAAGAAATGAGAAATGTATTTAATATAGGTATTGGTTTGATAGCTGTTGTTTCAAAAAGCGATGAACAAAAAGCGATTCTATTGTCAAACTCAGTTAATGAACATCCAATAGTTATTGGCGAAGTAGTATAATTTATATGGATGTGAGAAATTTGTTTAAGTTTTGGACACGCTCAGTTTTACATCGTCATGATGAGTCCATCGAAACATGACAGAGTCCATATTGTCCCATTTCATTTCTCAATTTTCAATTGTAAATAAGTCTTAACCTGTTTATTTTTTCCTCCATGAAAATCATTTTAAAAATTATATTCGTTTTACTTACAATATTTTTAGGCTGTGATAAAGGAATAGCCCCGCAGCCTGCCGGGATTGGTTTTAGCGGGACCATAACTTTCATTGGTGATTGGCCGGAAGGAATCACCAGAACTTATTTGGTCGTATTTAAGAATCAGTTAAATTCTGCTGCAGATTTTAGCCCGCTCAATATAAAATTTATCAGTAATGAAATTCCTTATGGAGCAACTGTTTTCAATTATAGTTCTGCTGATTCTGCTTTTGGTTCTATTAGTCCGGGCAGATATGAGTATGTTATAGTTGCCCAATCAAAAACTCCAACTTTATCTTTGAATCGTAGCGATTGGACTGTTGCCGGGGTGTATTATAATAGTTCTGATACGACTAGGCCTGGTGCACTCGTTATTCCTGACAACGGTACTGCAGATAAAATTGATATTACTTGTGATTTTAAAAATCCTCCGCCTCAGCCGCCGGGCGGCAATTAAAAATTAAAAATTATTAATGAAAAATTTACTTTTATTATTTGTAATTCTTTTTTATCAGCTCACTTTTGCTCAAACTTATAGCATAAAGGGTAAGGTTTCTGATTCCCAGACTGGTGAACCGTTGATTGGAGCAAACGTGTTAATTCAATTTACTAATTACGGGGCTGCAACAGATCTTGATGGAAATTATGAAATAAATAATTTGTCGCCTGGTAATTATAAATTACAAATATCATTTATTGGTTATCAGACAAAATTAATTGATAGTTTAAAAATAATTAACGGGTCAATAATAGTTAATGTGAATTTAAAACCGGGTCGAGTTTTCATCACTGATTGTCCGATTGTTTCGGCTTCAAAATATGTGCAGCTTCTTTCCGATCTTCCTATAAAAGCAGAAATAATTCCGCAAACAGCATTTTCAAAAAATGATTTTACGAATTTAGAAGATGCATTACGTTATGTCCCCGGCATTAATATGACAGATGATCAGATAAGCATTCGCGGTTCAAGCGGTTACAGCAGGGGAGCGGGCTCTCGAGTGATGCTGACTCTTGATGGAATTCCTATTTATACTGGTGATACAGGTGAAACAATTTGGGAAGTTATTCCTACAGCAGTTATAAAAGATGTTGAAATAATTAAAGGCGCAGCAAGTTCACTTTATGGTTCGTCTGCAATTGGCGGTGTGATTAATGTAATAACCAGAGATTTTTCATTCGAACCTGTTACTTATTTTAAATCCGGAATCGGCTTTTATAATAAACCTTCGTATAATGAATGGGATTGGTCAAATCAATATAGAAGCTTCAACAGCTTAACCATCGGGCATTCGCAAAAAATTAATAAATTTAGTTTTGGGCTTTCATTTTCCCGCCTGGAAGATAACAGCTACCGGCAAAATAATTTTTCAAAAAAGTATCTTGGATTTCTAAAAGCTAAATATGACTTCTCAAATTTATCTTCACTTACATTATTGTTAAATACTTTTAATAAGAGATCAGGTAATTTTGTGTACTGGAAAGATTCTCGAAACGCACTTGTTCCGCCGGATGCAGATCAAGGGCAGAAGGTTGCAACTAACCGCCATTTATTAGGATTAATTTACAAAGATGTCATTTCCGATAATTTTTATTATGAGGCAAGAGCAAGCTATTATTATACAAATTGGGATGATGGTTCACAGGCAGATAACAATTCCACAACAAATTTATTCCGTGGAGAAATTCAAACAACAATAAAACCTTTTGAAGAAGCAGTACTTGTGAGCGGCATTGAAGCATCGAAAGCAAAGGTTCGCTCAAATATTTTTGGAAATCCTGCTTCAAATTCGTTCGGAATTTATTCTCAAATGGATTATAATTTTTCAGAATTGTGGAAAGGCACATTAGGCCTGCGGTTTGATTACACTAAAATCGATTCCTTAAAAAGTAACTCGGCGGTTTCTCCCAAGATCGGATTAAATTATAAGCCGGCTGCTAATATAATTCTAAGAGCATTTGCCGGAACCGGATTTAGAGCACCAACACTTGCCGAAGCTTTTACTTCAACAACTTCCAATGGTGTAACAATTAAACCTAATCCCAGGTTAAAACCTGAAAATAGTTTTAATGTTGAAATCGGTTCAAACTATAAACTAAATTCTAATATAGATTTTGATGCGAGTATATTTCAAAATGAATTATACGACTTTATTGAACCAGGTGTAGATGCTTCGGATGGTAAAATTACATTTGATAATGTTACACGTGCACGAATTCAGGGATTTGAATTTATATCAAATTTTTCATTTTTGTCGAATCAATTAAACATTAGTTTGAGTTACAATTATTTATGGACGAGAGATTTAAATAAAAAAACATTTTTAAAATACCGTCCGCGTCATTCGGCTTTAATTAAAGCAGATTATAAGATTGGTCAATTTAATTTCGGCAGTAATTTTAGATATTCAAGTCGTGTTGAAGAAATCGATGAAGAATTAATTAATTTGGGAATAGTAAAAGATGGAGAACTAAGAGTTGCCGTGTATGTATTAGATTTTAATGCCGCGTATAGTTTCAGTTCACTTCCTTTAAAGCTTTATCTTAATTTGAAGAACACTTTAAATTATAATTATATAGAACTAATTGGTAACCTTGAACCGCCGCGTAATATTTCATTAAGTTTAGAAATGAACTTTTAAAAATTAATTATTAAGAATAGGAATAATTTTCAAAATGTTTGTAGATACACATGCTCATATTTTTTTACCAAACTTTGACGGCGAAGTTGATTCGATAATAAATAACGCTGTTGAAAACGGAATTGATTATATAATTGTTCCAGCTACCGATATTGAAACATCAAAGCAAGTAATTGAGTTAACAAACAAATATGATATGGTTTATGGTGCTGTTGGCGTTCACCCGCATGACACAAAAGATTGGAATGAAGAATGGATACTGGAATTAGAACAGCTTGCTAAGCCTGAAAAAATTGTTGCCATCGGAGAAATTGGTTTGGATTATTTTTATGATTTTTCGCCAAAGGAAAAACAAATTGAAGCTTTCAAATCTCAAATAGAATTAGCGCTGAAATTAGATTTGCCTGTTGTAATTCACAATCGTGATTCTGATGAAGATATGTTGAATGTAATTCATTCATATAGTGGAAGCGGATTGAGAGCTCAGTTTCATTGCTTTAACGGTTCGCTGGATGATTCGCGTGAGCTGATTAAAAAGCATCACTTAATTTCTTTCACCGGCAATATTACTTTTAAAAAAGCTGATGAGTTAAGAGATATTGTATCAAAAACCAGTCTTGATCATGTAATGATTGAAACTGATTCACCATTTATGACCCCGGTTCCACTTAGAGGTAAAAGAAATGAACCTGCGTATGTTAAATATGTTGCTGAGCAAATAGCAGAAATTCATAAAATTTCAGTTGAAGATGTTGGCAGAATTACTTCTTACAATGCATTCAAATTTTTTGGAGTGGGGAGTAAGCCTAAAACAAGTTTTACTTATAAATTGAAAAACAATTTATACATTAATGTCACCAATCGCTGTAACGCTGACTGCGTTTTTTGCGATAGAAAAGGTGAAGCAGTTCTTCATGGATATAATCTAAAAATGACTAAAAGTGAAGAACCGACTTCCGAGATTTATATCAAAGAAATTGGCGATCCTAAAAATTATAACGAGATAGTTTTTTGCGGCTATGGTGAACCGACAACCAGGTGGGATGTTGTAAAACAAGTTGCCAAATATGTGAAAGCGAATGGCGGCAGAACAAGAGTGGATACAAACGGCCATGGCAGTTTTATTAATAAACGGGATATTACACCTGAAATGAAAAATTTAATCGATACAGTTTCGATTAGTTTGAATGCAACCAGTGCTCATCAATATGCTGAAATCATGAGGCTCGAACCAAGAATGTTTAATGAAATGATAACCTTTGCAAAAAATGCAAAACCTTATGTTGAAAATGTAGTTATGTCGGTTGTATCAATCGAGGGACTGGATTTAAATAAGGCTAAAGATATAGTTGAAAATAAAGTTGGTGCAGAATTCAGAGTTCGTGAATATTTTTAATAGTAACTATCATTGCAAACCTTTTTGATTGGAAGCGCAATTTAACCTTGGTTTGTCATTTCGAGGGAGCCTGCCTACCGGTAGGTAGGTCATTGATCAAGAAATCTCATCTAACTAAAAGATTTCTCCCTCCGGTCGAAATAACAATTATAGTCATTACACCAATTCTTTTATTTTTTAGTCCGTGTAGAATTTAATTACTTTCAATTAATTATTACATTCAAATAAAAATATATAATCATGAAAAAAATCATACTTCTTTTCTTACTCGTTTCTACTTTAATTTTATCTCAAGATAAAGAAATATTAAAATCAAAAATTGACAGCCTTTATAACGACGATTATTTTAATTCAACGGAAATGTCTGTTGAAGCATACGATCTAACTGCAAAGGAAAATCTTTATCAGCGTAACAGTAATTTATTGATGCATCCTGCGTCAAACATGAAAATACTTACTACTGCTGCCGGACTAATTTTTCTTGGGCCAAAATATAATTTCACAACTTCACTTTGCTACACAGGTTACATTGCGGACAGCATCATTTATGGCGATTTATATGCTGTTGGCGGATTGGACCCCGATTTCACTACAAAAGATTTAGATTCAATGGTTGTTCAATTAAAGAATCTTGGAGTTAAGGAAATCTTCGGAAATATTTATGGCGACGTTTCAATGGATGATTCGCTTTTTTGGGGGAATGGCTGGATGTGGGATGACGATCCTTCTACAGATGCACCCTACATGACCGCTCTAAATATTAATACAAATGCAATTCAAGTTAAGGTAGATTATAAAAATAAAACACCTGAGGTTACTTTAATTCCCGATACAAAATATGTAGATGTTAAATTTATTTCATTCGCCGGTGATACTGAAAATGATAAACCGGTTATAATAGACAGAGATTGGATAAACCGTAAGAACACCATTTTAATTAAACGCGATACTACTATAAACATTCCAGATAATTATGAAACTTCTGAAACAGTAAATGTGTGGCAGCCGGAATTTTACTTTTTAACATTGTTAAAAGAATCTTTATCAAGACACGGGATAAAATTTAACGGCATAATGGAAATAAAAACTCTTCCGCAAAATTCTACCAAAGCATGCAGCCATCAATGGGAATACGATTCAGTAATTGTGAACTTAAACAAGGTAAGCTATAACCTTGGTGCTGAAATGACACTTCGCGCAATGGGTGAAAAATATTTCGGCAAACCTGCCTCTGCAAAGAAGGGATTAAAAATGATTGATTCATTAGTTACTCTTTGCGGATTGGACTCGAAAGTTTATAGGATAGTTGATGGTTCTGGAGTTTCACATTACAATTTGGTTTCTGCTCACTTGCTGCTTTCGGTTCTTAAATATATGTACCAGGATCATCCTGACTTATATAAGATTTTGTATGATTCATTTCCAATCGGTGGTGCAGATGGGACACTTGATGAACGTATGCTTGATACAAATGCACAAAATAACGTGCATGCAAAGACCGGCTCATTAAGCGGTGTTTCAACTTTGTCGGGTTACGTGAAAGCAAAAAACGGCCATCAGATCGTGTTTTCAATTATGATGCAAAATTTTGTCGGTAAAGCAAAACCTGCAAGAGATTATCAAGATAAAATTTGTGAGATATTGGCTGAATATTAAATAAGTCAAAACTAAAAAATCAAAATTCAAATATATCCTAAACGTGTTAAACTAATCGTATTCTTTAGAATAATTAAAGAGATAGAATATATAAAGTAATGACATAGATGCCTATCCGCGCATAAAAAGAAATTCGTTTAGAAATTACACTGACAGTCATATATTCTAATGTCTAGTTAACACAAAAAGAAAAATCTGTTTGAAGGAGCAGAGCGACTGAGTTATTTTACTTTACATTGAAAGATAGAATTTCCCATAAAAAGTATAATTTCAGAATTTATTTTTAAGTGCATGTTTCTTTTGGTTCTTTTCTTACGCTAAGAAAAGAATACTTGAGAATGATTAGATTTCTGATTAGAGACGCTCTGCTGGAGCGTCTCTACAAATGCAAAAAAATAACAGCACTCCTTTTTCCATTTAGAAATAGTTTCAAAAAATCTTAAATTTAACCTCTTAATTTTTATCAATTAAAAAGAAATTTAATGAACAGAAAAAATATTGTTCTCACTGCGGTATTTATTGTCCTTTTGAATTTTATATTTATTTCATGTAACAAAAATCAAGATGAGCAGCCGAGTAAAGCCCTATACGAACTGTCATCAGCAGATTCCATTCCTGCATTCAATTCCAACAATGCGTATCAATATACTGAAGATCAAACCAAAGCCGGCCCAAGAAATCCGGGCTCTGAAGGCCATGACAAAATGCTGATTTATTTGCAAAATGAATTAAGAAAATATGCGGATGAAGTGGAACTGGAAGCATTTAATTATAACGGTTATGATAACGAACAATTACATTTAACAAATATAATCGGGAAGTTTAATCCGAAAAGTAAAGATAGAATTTTATTATGCGCCCATTGGGATACTCGTCCCCGAGCAGAACACGCCACAGTCGAAGCTTTGAAAAGTAAGCCGATAATTGGGGCAAATGATGGAGCCAGCGGAGTTGGTGTTCTTCTCGAACTTGCTCAAGTATTAAAACAGAAGAAAATAAGTTACGGCGTTGATATAGTTTTATTTGATGGTGAAGATTACGGCAAAGAAAGTGATTTGAGTTTATTTTGTTTAGGCTCTAAATATTTTGCTGCGAATTATTATAAATCAAATTACCCGGCATTTGGAATTTTATTGGATATGGTTGGAGACAAAGAAGCATCTTTTCCTAAAGAGGAAAATTCAATTCAATTTGCTCCTGATGTAGTGAACATGATTTGGAATATTGCATCTTTAAAAAGCTCAACCGTTTTCAGTCAAGCTGAAGGCTCTGCAATTTATGATGATCATATACCGTTAAACCAAGCCGGTATTAGGACTGTTGATATAATTGATGCGGAATTAGTTGGTGCCAATACGCCGAACAAGCGAAGAAACTATTGGCACTCGGAAAATGACACTATGCAGAATATTAGTGAAGGAACATTGCAGCAGGTTGGTGATGTTTTAACTTATTTGCTTTACTCGTTGAAGTTTAATTATTAAGTAGCCATGCAAACTTGATAAACTCAGTAATGTCATTTCGAAGGAGCGAAGCGACTGAGAAATCTTTATTTATAATCAATTGATAATCTCATGCAAGTTCAAATAGATTTCTCCTCCATTTGGTCTTCGAAATGACATAAAGCAATTACAATAAAATATATTTCGGAATCAACAAATCATGAAACGTTTTAAAGAATTTATAATAACAGCTAAACCATTTAACATTGAGATGATGTCCGGTGCTTTATGGAATCTTGATATTGAGGGCATAACTGAAGAAGAAGACTGCTTAAAAGTTTACGCAGATAAAAAGAAAGATATTGACGACATTGAAATTGTATATGCATTGCAGCAGCTTGTTGATCATAAAATACTTCTGGAATTTGAAGTTAAAGAACATTTAGTCGAACAGAAAAACTGGAACAAGGAATGGGAGAAGGGGATAAATGTAATTCATGTTTCGGATAAGATTGTTATTAAGCCCACCTTCAAAAAATACAAAGCGCAGCCGGGTGAAATTGTAATTATTATTGATCCTAAAATGTCATTTGGAACAGGTGAGCATCAAACAACAAAATTAGTTTTAAACGAACTGGAAAAA
>CAZRMA010000111.1:0-10153 GCA_964600655.1 uncultured Ignavibacteriaceae bacterium | reverse complement strand
ATTTTGTATTTATCAATTCCTTTTTCTTTAAGAAAATTTAATACCTTTGTTTCAGTAGCAATTGATGCGTGATCTGTTCCGGGAACCCAGCAGGCATTAAAACCTTGCATTCTTTTAGTTCGAATAAAAATATCCTGAAGTGAATTATTTAATATATGCCCCATAGTAAGGCTGCCGGTAATATTTGGAGGAGGAATTACAATTGTGTAAGGAGTTTTTGATTCATCTTTTTCAGAATGAAAAATTTTGTGCTCCAGCCAATATGAATACCATTTATCTTCGACGGAAGAAGGATCGTACGCTTTGGAAATTTCATTTTTAACTTCGGACATCGGTTTCTCTTATTATCATTTTTAATTTTGAAGTGTAAATATAAAGAAATTTTGAAAGAGGTGTGAGAGACAGATCTATACCTACTTCACTCAATTTTATACATATAATTTGGAATTATAATCTGCAGCTTACCGTTGAATATTCCTTCCAAATCACTTTGCTGATCACCAATTGTTGCTGCAATTTGATAACCTTTTTTTTCAAGTGCTTTTCTTTTTTCTGATTTATATTGTAATGCTGATAAATCAAGTTCGTTAGGCTGCCGAGTAATTAAAGTATCAAAATCTATAAATCCTTCCGCTCTTAAATTTATTTCCGTGGATTCTTGCTGGCTGGCTTTTCTGCCGGTAATAAAAACAATTTTAATTTTTTTATCTAATAAAAATTTATAAAGTGACAGCATGTGTGGAATAGCCGGGCACCTGATTTCGGATATCCATTCATCCCAATCTTGTTTAACATAACAGAAATTATCTTTTTTCATTACTTCAAAATTTGAAAGTACCGTTTCATCAACATCGAATACAACGGTGGAACTGTCATTAAAATCCAATCCATTTAACTCTGAAATTGCACTTTGAACAACGCTGTTCATTTCATTGGCAAAGCCGCCTTGCTCGTAATAATTAGCTATTTGTTTTTTAACATCAACAAGATTAGGAGGGGCATAACAGGATTGGAAAAATAAAATGAACAGAAGTGACAATTTTATAACGGTGCTATAAGAATTTTTCATTTATTATTACCAAATAAAAACAATAGCGGTCTTTCTAATCTTTCAGCCCAGGCATTTTCTGTGTGTTCGGCGCCAGGCGCATAAAAATAATCGATATCAGTTCCTATAATAAAACCTTTTTCACCTAAAGCACAAAACATTTTTTGTCCCCTCGGAAGCCCATCTTCTCCATGGTCAATATAAATCGTAATTTTCTTTTTCTCACCTTTATAATCCCTAACCATTTTGATAGCCTTTTCATCATCATAATAAAAAGAACTTGACAGGCAAGCAGCTTTACCAAATACATCAGGATATTTCCAAACAGCCAAGAGAGAAATTAATCCGCCCATTGATGATCCCATTATTGCCGTGTCAGTATTAGAGGTTTTAGATCTGTAATTAGAATTAATAAACGGCATTAACTCATCAATAACGAATTTTAAATATTTGTTCCCTTTTTCAGAATCACTGTATTCTTCAAGTCTATCGGGGGTATTATAAATTCCAATAATAATGATTTCTTCAAGCTTTCCAGATTTAATTAATTTCGTTGCTGTTTCATCAACCCGCCAATCCATTCCCGCATAAGAAGTTTTGGGATCCATAATATTTTGGCCGTCATGCATATAAAGTACGGAAAATTTTCTATCCGATTCGTTTTTATAGCTGGGTGGAATCCATACAATTATATCTCTTTCATTTTGTAAAATTTCCGATTTGAAATTTTTATGATATTTAATTTCTCCTACTATTTTTATTTTACCCACTCTTCGATTCCGTTTCGATTTAGGTAATTTCAATTCACCTTCTTTTTCAATAATTTCCTGGATCTGATTTTCCATTAATTCCTTTTTAGTAATTAGATTATTAATACGTTTAACTTAAAGCTAATGTTATTTTATTATTCAAATCAAGCAACTAAAAGTTTAAGAATTTAAACAATCAAACAAACATTTACCTTTTTATATTCAAATATAAATGGATTATTGTTCATATTTTTTTGATTTTAGTTGTGCGATTATTTTTCATTTTTTCAGAGATATATTATGGCAATTATAAAACCTTTTAAAGCATTAAGGCCTGCAAAAGAATCGGTGCGATTAGTTGCAAGCGTTCCATATGATGTTGTTAACAGGCAGGAAGCAAAAGAATTGGCAGGTGAAAATAATTTAAGCTTTCTCAATGTATCCCGTGCCGAAATAGAATTTGATGAATCCGTTAATCCATATTCGAAGGAAATTTATAACAAGGCGAAAGAAAATTTAGATATTCTGAAAAAAGAAGCTCCATTATTAATTGATGACTCGTCGCATTTTTATCTGTATAGATTAATAATGGATGGGCGTTCTCAAATAGGAATTGCGGCGGCATTTTCAATTGATGACTATGATAGCGATATAATTTTGAAGCACGAAAAGACCCGGAAAGAAAAAGAGGACGACAGGACAAATCATATTGTAACAACAGAAGCTCAAACTGGCCCGGTTTTTTTAACTTACAAAGGAATTGATGCGGTAAATAAAATTGTTGATAATACTGTTAAAAATGAAAAACCTATTTATGATTTTACTTCCGAAGATGGCATTCAGCATACTATTTGGATATTATCCGACGAACATAATCATTCAATAGTCGATGAAATAGCAAAAATTAAAAATCTTTATATTGCAGATGGACATCATCGAGCTGCGAGTGCGAGCCGTGCCAGAAAAGTAAAACAAGATTCAAATCCTAAGCATAACGGTACTGAAGAATATAATTATTTTTTAGCCGTCCTATTCCCAGCCGAGCAATTGAAGATTCTTCCTTATAACCGTGTTGTATTCAGTTTAAATGGAAACAGCAAAGAAGATTTTCTTGATAAAGTTAGCGAAAAGTTTTCAATTGAAAAAAGTTCAAAAAAATTACCTGAAACAAGAAAAACATATTGTATGTTTTTAGATGGCGATTGGTATACTTTGAAGGCAAGAGATTCAGTTTCAGCAAGCAGCAGCTTATCAAAATCCGTTGCAGAAACCTTGGATGTAAGCATTTTACAGGATTTTCTCCTTAATCCCATTTTAGGAATAGATGATCCAAGAACAAATAAGAATATTGATTTTGTTGGCGGAATAAGAGGAACAAAAGAGCTTGAGAAACTTGTTAACAGTGGTAAAGCTGCAGTTGGATTTTCACTTTATCCGGTTTCGGTTCAGGACTTAATGAATATTTCGGATGCAGGGGAAATCATGCCGCCGAAATCAACATGGTTTGAACCTAAATTGAGAGACGGTTTACTTATTCATTTAATTTAAGTGTAACTAATAATTTGGAAAAATATTTTATAACTAAATAAAAACAAGGGATTCTATCATGGAAAAAAGAATATATAATTTTAGTGCCGGACCGGCTATTTTACCGGAAGATGTTTTAAAGGAAGCGCAGGAACAATTATTTTCATTACCCGGTGTTGGAATGTCGATACTTGAAATCAGTCACCGCTCAAAAACATTTGACAAAATTATTGCCGATGCAAAAGAAGGGATTAAATCACTTTTAGATATAAGTGATGATTATGAGATTTTATTTTTGCAAGGCGGTGCAAGCTTACAGTTCTCTATGACAGCCTTAAATTTAATGCCTCCTAAAAATAAAGCTGATTATATAATCACAGGAAGCTGGTCGAAAAAAGCTTTGAAGGAAGCTAAACGTGTTGGGACAATTAACATTGCGGCTACAACTGAGGCTGATAAATTCAAAAGAGTCCCAAAGCAAAGTGAACTAAAGCTTGATCCAGATGCATCTTATGTTCACTTTACATCAAACAATACTATTTACGGAACACAATTTCATTCTGAACCGGAAGTTGGAAAAGTTCCATTGATATGTGATGCTTCATCTGATATTCTTCACAAAAAAATTGATGTTAAAAAATATGGAGTAATTTACGCCGGGGCTCAAAAAAATATGGGCCCATCAGGTGTTACTTTAGTTATTATTAGAAAAGATTTATTGGAAAGAAGTTCGGACAGTTTACATACCATGTTAAATTATAAGACTCATGTTGAAGGGAATTCATTATATAATACTCCGAACACATTTGGAATTTATATTATTAGCCTGGTTACAAAGTGGTTGAAGAAAAACGGCGGACTTGATGGTATGTACAAAACAAATAAAGAGAAATCGGAACTGCTGTACAAATGTATCGATGAAAGCAAAGGTTATTTTAAAGGCCATGCAGAAAAGGAAAGCCGTTCTTTAATGAATGTAACTTTCAATCTTGCAACCGAAGAATTGGAAAAGAAATTAATCGCCGAAGCTACGGCAGCAGGATTTGACGGCGTAAAAGGACATCGTTCTGTCGGTGGCTTAAGAGCATCTATTTATAATGCTTTCCCTAAAAAAGGTGTTGAAGATTTAGTTTCATTTATGAAAGATTTTCAATCGAAAAATTCATAAACTCATTTTAAGAGGAAGTGATGAAATATATATTAATTTCTTCTTTGATATTTATATTTGTTCTTTCTTCCTGTTCTAAAAAGGAAGAAACAAAATTAGAAGCATTCAGCGCTGAAGCATTCGCTTATGACATTGGCGATGCATTTGAGGTAAATGCTTCAACAAGAGTAAAGGGATTTCAGCAAGAAGAAGAGAATAAAAAATTTAAGGCTTCCTTAGCATTTGATATTGATCTTGTTAAACCCAACGGCGATACAATTAAATCCATGATAACAAGAGTTGAAGATAAAATTAATGCTGAAAAAATGAGTGATGTGCCTTTAGAAATTCAATTTAATCTTGATTCCACTTATGCAATTGGCAAGTATAAATTGATTTTTGAAATCAAAGATGTTAATTCAGAACAGAAAACTTCCTCTTCAGCCGATTTTGATTTAAGTAAATAAAAAAAGGCTGGCATATGAAAAGCGGCAGCCTTTTAATAAAAATGTCTGATAAATACTGATTAAAAATATTTTTCCGGTATAGGTTTTCTGCTGCTGTAACCTTCGTCCATTCCATGATAAAATCTTATTTCTTCTTCGTCGGTTCTCCAGCATAAAAACACTTCTTTGCCGTCAATGAAGGATGGAAAATCAACCAAACCAATAGTAAAATTCCAGTCCTTATAATAGCAGCCAATCTCTTCAAGCTCATTCATAAAGTTATTAACATCTTCAGCCATTTTTTTTACAATTGGATTTTCTTCAACTTTGCCATCATAATCTTCAGCAATTAATCTCATCTCTCTTGTAGTGTCAAGAATATCCTTAACAATTTTTTTAACTAACGGCAATGTTTTATTTGCTTCAACAGGAGTAAAAAATTTAGTTTCTGTAGTCATTACTTTTTCTTTCTCATTATTTTAATCAAATTGAATAGTTTAATTTAGATTAAAATTTTTTTAGAATATAAAAATATTATTCTCTTGATAAGATATAAATATAATTTTGTCTATTCAACTCACTTATATTAAATACCTGATTCTGTATTTAAGCGGCACAATTTAACGGCTTACAAGAGAACAAGAATTTGGTTGAAATTTGAATTTATCTGCTTAATTTTTAATACAACTATTAATAATATTAACAGTCTAAATTAAGTAATAAAAATTAGAAATTATTTTATGATCAAAAACAAGAATTTTGGACTAATTGCCGGGAGTTTTTTACTAATTACTGTAGTTTTTTATCTATTTTATAGTATAAATAACAAAAATAATTTTTTAATAAATTATGAAAAGCCCAAGGCTTCTGTGCCGATATATAGTTCTCAACCGCTGGCAATAGTTGGTGATCTCCAAAGAACTTCTTTTTATGAACTCTTAATTGGAAGAGAACAAAATGATAACGAACGAACAAAAATTATTTATGCAATTGCAGACGAAAATCCAGCAGCATTTGTAATACTTGGAGATATGGTTTTTGATGGTTCCGACTCAAAGGATTGGGAAATATTCAACAGTTTGATAAAACCAATAACTAAAAAAAACATTCCCATTTTTCCAGTTATTGGGAATCATGATTATTGGGGAAACAACAACAGAGCAATGAGAAATCTGGCTAAACAATTTCCAGTATTTTTATCAACTCATTGGTACACTCAAATTTACGATAGCCTGGCATTAATATTTTTAGATTCAAATGAATCCGATCTAACAGAAACAGGATGGAAATTAGAGCATGATTGGTTAATCAAAACTATATCCATATTTGATACTTCAAAAGAAATAAAAGGGATAATAATTTTTGATCATCATCCGCCATATACAAACAGCACGGTTACAAGCGATGAAGTAAATGTTCAGAATAATTTTTTGCCTGCATATTATAATTCAAAAAAAAGTATACTTTTTATAAGCGGTCATGCACATACCTATGAGCATTTTTTTATTAAAGATAAAAACTTTATCGTTTCCGGCGGTGGCGGCGGGCCGCGGGTTAAATTAAAATCGGGCAATGATGCTCATAAAGATTTATATACTGGGGTTTCGCCGCGTCCATTTAATTATTTGCTGATCAATAAAGAACCAGATGGGATTAAAGTAATAGTCAAGGGATTAAACAAAGGGCAGTCAAAATTTTTCACCATGGCAGAGTTTAAAATCCTTTTCAATAAGGAAAACTAACGGAATCTTTTTTAAAATTAGTGAATCTAACTGTTGTTGATAAATATAAAAGCTAATTCCTTAATAATAAAAGGGGATAAATTGAAACCGGATACAATAGATAGAATTCAAAATAACGCCTTAACTTATAAGCATTACATTGATTTAACAAAAAATGAAATTGAAAATACGAATGTTAATTCGCTAAATGATGCCGAAAAAACTCTTTTCGAATATAAAAAATTAAATCTTCAAAGAAGCTCCAGGATAGAAAAATACTATAGCATTAATGATGAGTTAAAATCTAATTTATTAAGTATTAAAAACCCTCAAACCTGGCTGGTAATTACTGAAAATTGGTGCGGCGATTCAGCTCAAAACTTACCATATATTGCAGCTTTGGCCGAGATTAATTCGTTGATAACTTTTTCAATAATTTTAAGAGATTCTAATCTTGAAATTATGGATCAATACTTAACAAACGGGAGCAGAAGCATTCCAAAATTAATTGCCTTTAATGAAAATTGGAAAGAGCTTTTCAAATGGGGGCCAAGACCGAAAGCCGCTCAAGAACTGATGGATCAATTAAAACAAGAAGGATTATCTAAACCTGAAAAGTATGAGAAACTTCATCTTTGGTATGGAAGAAATCGAGGAAAAGATCTTGAAGTTGAATTTAAAGAAATTTTGCAAAAACAATTTATTCTTCAAGAAAAAGTACTTTAACTGATATTTTTTTCAGTATCCGCGTATATGTTTAGTTTGAAATTCTTTGATATCCTCCCCTCTACTTCAATGCACAGCGGCAGCAATACTATTTGAAGTCCCGCAAACCAAGTAATATAATATTGGGTTAAGATATAAAGTGTGGATTTAATTATTTTCTTGAAATAAATACATGTCTATACAATAAAAAAGCCCGGCATCTGCCGGGCTTTAGTTTATAATATTTAGTTAACTATTAATTTAATGTAATTACCGGGAAATTTACTCCCTTTAAGCTAACCTGCTCAACCTGAACCTTTTGAACACCTTTTTCATAAAGTCCTATTTGTAATGCAGCAGCTTTGGATAGATCTATCTGTCGGCCTCTTATATAAGGGCCGCGATCATTAATTCTGACAATTACAGACTCTTGATTTCTGGGATTTGTAATTTTCAATAAAGTCCCAAATTTCAAGCTTTTATGGGCAGCCGTAAATGCCATTTGATCGTAAATTTCACCGTTTGCGGTTAATTTTCCATGAAACCTTGGACCGTACCATGATGCAGTCCATCTACCTTGATCGGTATATCTAATAATCGAATTATTCAATGTAACATCTTCTTCATTAACCGATGTCGTAATATCCTCGCTTGTAGTTACTTCATTTGTATTTCTATCTTCTTTAATTATCGTGAATCCAACCAATGCTATCATGACAAGGATATATAATGCCCTCGTTAATGCCCTCAATGCTTACCTCTTTGTTTGTTATTGTAAAATGACACTCATAAGTTATGACCCTCCTCTTGTAATAGCAATAAAATATCTCACAGGTGAAGCCGATTTTGACGGATAGCAAATAATCGACTATAATGGTGTTTAAGTCGGAAACAAGTTTTAATATTATGTTTATGTTAAAATTTATGGATAAATTATAAGTCAGTTTGAGCGGAAATAAAATTTGATTAAGAAATAAAAATTTTTGTTGGCACTTTTTCGTTTCTCTTCTGTATAATCACCCAAAACAATCGGAGCTTCTATGAAATTTCAGACATCTACTTTCCGCAGGGTAATTTTAAGTTTATCCTTCATCATCCCCTTCCTTTTGGGAAGTGCCTTTCAAAATAAAACAGAAGAAGATTACAGATTCTATTTATCTAACTATACAACTTACTCTCCAGACTTGGATGTTAAGGTAAATATTTATTTGTACAACAGGAATTGGGGAAAGCGGGATTTTAATTTGAAGCTTCTTAAAATAGCGGACCCGGTTAGTTTTTTCAGCAAGCTTGATAAATCTAATTTTAGATATCAATTTGATATTTGGGGACAAAATAAAGAGATACTACTTAAATATACTTCTGTCGTAAAAGATTGGAATAAAAGGATTTATACGTCTTCAAAATATAATAGCAATGAAAATATTGATGTTGGAAAAATCAAAGAACCCGGGATTTATATTCTTCAAGCAATCTCAGGAAATCAAGTTGCATATTGCGGAATTGTTGTATCTGATTTAGCCATGATTTATAAATCAAGCAAGAACCAAATATTGGCTTTTGTCGCAAACTCAAAAACTGGTAAGTTTCAGGAAGATGTCGAATTCATGCTTTACAACAATGGAAGCTTAATTGAAAAGAAAGTGGGAAATAAAGACGAAATCGCGGTTTTTAACATTGATAAAGATGAAAAGTTAAATAATAATAATTTGATTATTGCCAAAACCGCCGATGAGGTAATTGTAAACAATCCTTACTTTTATTTCCAGAATAGTACTCAAAAGAATTATTCGGTTTATGTTTACACAAACCAGCCGGTTTATAGGCCATCACAGGAAGTCTTTTTTAAAGCCATTATCCGAGAGAAGAACAGCAACGATTTGAAGAATGTTCCATTCGAAAAATTCACCGTCACTATTAAATCTCCCAAGAACAATGAAGTTTTCTCAAAAGAGTTAAAAACCAACGAATTTGGTACTATTTCTGCAAGCTTTATTTTAGATGAAGAAGCAGATCTGGGAGATTACTCCATAGGACTATCTCAAGATGGTAGAAATTATTATGGCTCTTTTAGCGTTGAAGAATATAAAAAGCCAGAGTTTTTGGTAAAGGTTAAAACAGACAAAGATCAATACGCTGCTGGTGATAAACTGACTGGAAAAGTCTCAGCGGATTATTACTTTGGCTCACCTGTTACGACCGGAACTGTTAACGTAAGGATCTACAAGCAAGCTTATTGGCGGCCATGGTGGTACTGGTCGGAATATTCATGGTTTTACAATTCATTTTACAAAGGATATAATTGGGGACACGGCAATCAGCAGCAGGTATTCCAAACCGACGGTAAGTTAAATAGCAAAGGTGAATTTGAGTTTAGTTATAGTGTGGAAGATAAGCTTGACGGCGATTTTACTTACACCATAACTGCCGAAGTAACCGACAATTCAAGAAGAGCAATTTCGGGGTCGGCACAGGCATATGTTACCCGCGGCAGCTTTACAATTTCAACTTCTCCCGAAAAATACTTTTATGAAAAAGGAAGCAAAATAAAATTGAGAGTTAATGCTTCCGACTTTTCAGACAAACCAATTGAGACTCCATTTGAAATTGAAATTAAATACCCGGATACTAAAAACGGAAACAGTTATCGAAGTTCGGATAAAAAAGAAATACTTCACGGTTCGACAGACAAATTCGGAAAAGCAATTGTCGAGTTTATTCCCGAATATTCCTATACCGGTTACTTTAGTTACACGGCTTCAGCAAAAGATGAAAAGGGCAGAGAAATAAATGCAAACAGTTCCTTCTTT
>CAZRMA010000110.1:8900-10172 GCA_964600655.1 uncultured Ignavibacteriaceae bacterium | reverse complement strand
CGCATGATGAAGATACAGCAATGGATAAAATTTTAGATCTTGCTTCATATTATTTAAAAACTGATAAATCCAAATTTAAAATTGATAAAGCAAGGTCGCTTAAGAACAAATCAGTTTTCAAATTAGTCTTTCATAAAAGCTGAATGTGAAAAGTTTTAAGACAGAAAAAAGAACTAACAAAATTACTTCCGTAGCATCAACAAGACAATTTTCATTAAGAGTTGTATTAGAGAATATTCACGATCCACACAATGTTAGCGCGATATTCAGAACATGTGATGCCGTTGGTATTCCAAAAGTATCACTAGTCTATACTGAAGAGTCTTTCCCTAAAATCGGAAAAAAGTCATCAGCGTCAGCATTCAAGTGGGTGGATAAAGAAAAATTTAAATCTATCGACGAGTGCTATTCAAAATTAAGAGAACAAGGATTTGTTATTTATGCCTCAGCTTTAATGGATAATTCTAAAAATCTTTATGATCTTGATCTTACAAAAAAGTGTGCAATAGTACTTGGGAATGAACATCGTGGCGTTTCAACAGAGGCGGCAAAAAAAGCCGATGAAGTATTTTTAATTCCAATGTTTGGAATGGTACAAAGTTTAAATGTTTCTGTTGCAGGTGCTGTTACTTTGTATGAAGCATTAAGGCAAAGACAACGGAAGATAATGTATGAGTTGAATGAAATGAATGAACCGGAAATAAATGAATTATTGGAGAAATGGATTAAGAAATAAATTGTCTAATTATTTAATGTGTAAATTGATTGAAGGTTAAACATAATTATTATATGCAGCAATTTAACAATTAAACCATTTAACAAGCCCCATTTAAACTGTAAGTAAAGAAATAAAAAAATATTTAATTAAAAGATGCTCCAAGAATTTAAAAAAATTAATAAAGTAAAAGGCGAATTGGAACTTCCCGGTGATAAATCAATTTCTCATCGTGCAGTAATGTTTTCAGCAATGGCAAAAGGGGAGTCAAAAATTTATAATTTATCTAACGGTGAAGATGTTAGGACAACCCAAAATATATTAAGGCAGTTAGGTGCTGAAATTTATGAAGACAAAGAAGCTTTAAAAGTCAAAGGAGTTGGATTTAAGGGATTTCAAAAACCAAAAGATATTTTAGATGCCGGAAACAGCGGTACCACAACGCGTTTAATTTGCGGAATATTGGCTGTGCAAAATTTCAAGACTGAAATTATTGGTGATGAATCTTTGTCACGTCGTCCTATGAAAAGAGTAATTACACCACTTTCAGCTATGGG
>CAZRMA010000110.1:0-8800 GCA_964600655.1 uncultured Ignavibacteriaceae bacterium | reverse complement strand
AAGCTAATTTATTCTTCAAAAAAAAACTATCCGGAACCAAATGAGTACTTCGTCCCATCTGATATTTCTACTGCGGCATTTTTTATAATCCTAACTTTAATTATAAAAGATTCGGAATTGAGGTTAAAGAATATTTCACTTAATCCTACCCGAACAGGAATTATAAGCATATTAAAGGAAATGGGAGCAAGTATTGAAATAGAAAATGAAAAAGTTGCCGCTGGAGAGCCATACGGGGATTTAATTATAAGAAGCAGTACGCTTGATAATATAGAAATTAAAGAAGAAATGGTTCCGAATATTATTGATGAAATTCCCATTCTTTCTGTTGCAGGAATATTTGCTAAAGGGAAATTTGAAATAAGAAATGCAATTGAACTAAGAGGAAAAGAATCTGACCGTATAAAAACTTTGTGTGAAAATTATAAAAAGCTTGGATTAAATGTAGAAGAATTTGAAGATGGTTTTAGTATTGATGATACTTTGATCAATAATTTAAGTACATTTGAGAGTTATGATGATCATCGAATCGCAATGGCTTTCAGCATACTAAGTCTATTATTGAAAGATGGCGGGAAAGTTAATAATTTTGAATGCGTTAAGATTTCTAATCCGGATTTTTTAGCTCAACTAAAACGAATAGTCAGGTGAAATATGGCAGAAGTAATTTTAAAAGATGTAACTAAAATTTACGAAGGCAGCAATGTAGCTGTTAAAGATGTAAATATTGAAGTGAAAGATAAGGAATTCGTGGTCCTGGTAGGGCCTTCCGGATGCGGCAAATCCACAACTCTTAGGATGGTTGCTGGTTTAGAAGAAATTTCCTCTGGAGAATTATTTATAGATGGTAAGAAAGTAAATAACGTTTCACCAAAGGATAGAGATATAGCGATGGTTTTTCAAAACTATGCGCTTTACCCGCACATGTCAGTTTATGAAAATATGGCGTTCGGTTTAAAGCTGAGAAAATTCAGCAAAGAAGAAATTAAACAAAGAGTAACTGACGCAGCAAAAATATTGGGATTAGAGCCTTACTTGGATCGCAAGCCTAAAGCTCTCTCAGGTGGACAAAGACAAAGAGTAGCAGTTGGCAGAGCGATTGTCCGCAAGCCTAAAGTGTTTTTATTTGATGAGCCGTTAAGTAATCTTGATGCAAAACTGCGAGTTCAAATGAGAACTGAAATTTCGAAGCTGCATCACGAACTCGGTGCTACAATGATTTATGTTACTCATGATCAAACAGAAGCCATGACTATGGGAGATAAAATTGTAATTATGAAAGACGGAGTTGTTCATCAGACGGATTCTCCATTAAATTTATACAATTTTCCTTCAAACAAATTTGTAGCAGGATTTATTGGCAGCCCGGCAATGAATTTTATTGAAGGATCAGTTTCCGGTTCAACTTTTAAAACCTCGGAAGGATCTTTCAGCTTTTCGTTTAACGGCAATTATTCAGACAAATTAAAACCATTTGAAAACAAAAAAATTATTTTGGGTATTAGGCCGGAAGATATTTATGATTCTCAAACAGTATCATTGAAACCAACCTACTCAAGTTTTAATGCAAAACTTGAAGTTGTTGAACCAATGGGAAATGAAATATTTTTATACTTTTCTGTGGAAGGTAATCAGTTTATTGCCAGAATTCCTGCAATGGAAAAACCCCAACCTGGTTCTCAGCGGACTATTTATTTAGATACGGCAAAACTTCATTTTTTTGATGGAGACACGGAAAATTCTATAGTTTAATTTTCAAAATCATTTAGACAATAAATATTGAACTAAATAATCAGAGTTTTATTGTTTGATGCTCAAATCTATTTATTTCAATTTCCTCAAAAATCTTTTCCCAAAAATCAATTCCATATTTATTTGCGAAATAAATAAAATTAATTTCTCTTTCTTGCAAGTTTGAAGCTGGGTAAAGCGCAACTGATGCTTTATCTATCTGTCTCAGAGTAATTTCATGTTTTTTTGCCTGCGAGTCTTTAGCTTTATCTTTCAATTCATTTAAATAATGAAGAATTTTATCCCTGTATTTAGATGTTGCATCCGCAATTGTTTTATCAATACCAAAGAGTTGTTCTTTAAGATTATCAAATGTCAGATCAATATCCTTATGCGTCTTATCAAAAATATTCTCAACTGCTGTTTCAGAAATAGATTCAACTACATTAGATTTTAATTTTTCAATATCAGTAAATATTTCTTCGACTGATAAATTATATTTATCCAAAACTGAACTAATATTTTTTTCAATTATAGTTACCGAAGAGCGTGGATAGATATACGGTGATTCAATATTAAAAAGCCCATATAGTTTCATCACCTGAGCGAAGTATGAAATTTCACTCGGCCCGCCAATATAAAATGCAGTAGGTAGAATATAATCCTGACAAATGGGTCTAAGTAGAACATTCGCACTAAAATTTTGGGGGTTATTTTCAATTTCAAATATTAATTCTTCATGAGTAAATTTTTTCTTTTTACGCTTTAATCTATATCCACCTTCATCCAATGGCTCAATTGAAAATCTTCCTTCTTCATTTCCATAGAATAAATTTATTGGTTTTACTTTAACCTGGGCATGATAAACTTCTTCTAGTCTTGCAGAAACATTTACTAATTTTTCTGTGTGTGCTCTAAATTCATTAATTTCTTTTTTGAATACAGGCTTTAACAAAGATTTAATTTCAATATCCTGGGGATTAAAAAGCACCAATCCATACTCATCGAAAAGCCAAAAAATCAATTCTGAAAACGATTCTCTGTATGATTTGCCTTCTTTATAAATCAATTTAAGCTTGCTTAAAATGGGTTCTTTAAATTCGGTATCGCGTAAATTCTTTTCCAGTTCACCAAAAAATGTATCTATGGAAGTATTAAATTTTATGTTGCCAACACTTACTTTATTATCTTCTTCTACTTGGGGTTCTCCATAACTTAATTTTACCAATTCGTTATTATCATTTACCAGGTTTATATGGTTTACTTCCTCAACATCATGGTCATCGCCTTCTAGCCAAAATACAGGGATAAAATTATATTCATCATATCTCTCTGATAAACTTGATGCTAACTTTATAGCGGTGATAATTTTGTAAAATGTGTACAAAGGTCCGCCTAAAATACCAAGCTGCTGCCCGGTAACTATGGCAAGAGTATTTTTTCCTTTTAAATGATTAATGTTATTTTTTGTTTTTTGCGAAGGTTCCAAACTTTGATATTGCTTTAGAATAATGTTTGGTATTTCCTCCCGAAAGCCTCTTTCAGATTCAGAAATCTTTTTAAATTTGGTTAAGTAATCTTCTTTGTTTCTAAAATCATTTTCATAAAACTCTTTTACATTTTCATATTCATTTAAATAATCTAAAAAAAGATTTTGATGACCGGGAATATCACCGAAATTGATAAACATTAGTTCTCCAGGATTAATAATTATTGGATGATAAAAGTAACAAAATAAATTTTGGTTAACAAAACAATGTGATCCATCTGTGTTTTGGATTTCTTTTGTAAGTGTGAATATTTAATTATTTTCATAATCAAAATCTATGGTTAAATTGGAAATTAATATTCTTAAATATCTTACACTTAAAAGAGCTTTTAATGTCTTAAAAGTAATCAGCTCTTTTAGTCTTTCCAGATTATTGCACGGACCAATTATCTGGGGGATGCCCATTTCCTATTCTATTGAGCCGACAAATCATTGTAATTTAAAATGCCCGGAATGTCCTTCAGGGCTTGGAACGCTAACACGTCCGTTAGGATTACTAAAATTTGAAAACTTTAAAAAGATTATTGACGAAATATATCTATCCGGATTTTATGTGCAGCTTTTTTTCCAAGGCGAGCCTTTCATAAATAAAGAATTGTCTGCAATGATATCATATGCTCAAAGCAAAAATGTTTATATTTCCATAAGCACTAACGGGCATTTCATTAATGAAAAAAATGTGGATGAAATATTAAAACATGCACCCGATAAATTGATTTTTTCAATTGACGGTTTGGATGAAGAGAGTTATCAGAATTATAGGGTAGGGGGAACATTTAAGCAAGCCGATGAAGGACTAAGGCTCCTTGTAAGAAGGAAAAAAGAAATTAGGCAAAAGAATCCTTTTATCGAATTTCAATTTATTTTAATGAAACAAAATGAACATCAATACCAAGATGTTTTAAAATATGGAAAAGATGTTGGCGTTGATAAAGTAGTTTTTAAAACTATGCAAGTCAGTTCAAAGGAAAACGCAGAAATGTTTTTACCTAAAAATGAAAAATATAGAAGATATAATTTTAATGAGGCTGATCTAAAAATTAAAAGTAAACTTGAAAATCATTGTTTTGCATTATGGCGGACATCCGTAATTACCTGGGATGGGAAAATCGTCCCCTGCTGTTTTGATAAAGATGCCAAACATGAAATTGGAAATTTAAATGGAAAAACATTTAAAGAAATTTGGCAGTCAGATGCATACCAAAATTTTAGGGGAAAAGTTTTAAATAATAGAAAAAATATTGATATGTGCACAAATTGCACCGAAGGACTAAAAATAAATATTTTAGAGATCGAAAATTAAAATAAAACTAAAACTTAAAATGCGGAAACTACTACTATCTTTTTTTCTATTCTTTATAATTACCTCAGTCATAACTGCTCAAACCGGGCAAGACGAAAGTTCAAAATTCCGATTTGAATTTTTACCTAAAGGGCTTCATTTTATTCCACTTCGTGCAAATATTGATGAAGCAAAGATGGGCGTTTTAATGTATCCTAAAGACTGGCATTTAAAGGTTGATATAGGAAACTCAATAGATATTTTGAAATTCAGCTTCCCGGGTAATGAAATATCAATCGGGGCAGAATTTATGGCATTCGCGTATGTCACATCTTATCAAGAATTTCGTTTACAAATAGATGAACTGGACGGATTTTTTGGTGGGAATCTTACCTATACAAAAAATATTTCAAATGGAGAATTATTTTCAAGATTCAGAATAATTCATAACAGTTCCCATCTAGCTGATGGACATTGGGATTGGTATACTCACGCTTGGAAGGATAATAAAATACCTTATGCTTTTGGAAGAGATTATGCTGAAATTGCTGTAGGGCATATACTACCAACAGAAAAAATTTTATTTAGATATTACGGAAGCGCTTCTTATGCGTTTCATCAAAATGCCGGCGGCAAGCCGTTGAAAAAAAGCATGTTTGGAATTGGTGTTGAAATTTCTTCTCCAAATTATATAGGGAAAGTATTTAATAATGATACAAATATCTTTTTTGCCGGACATATTAACTTTGAAGGAATTCCTAAATATGTAGGTGATCAAAATTATATGCTGGGTTTAAAATTTGGTGATTGGAATGGTAAAGGAATACTTATTTACGGCTCATATTACACAGGTGGTGATCTGTTTAACCAGTACTTTACTGACCGGGTTCATCGTTTTGGTTTTGGGTTTGCATTTGAATTCATTTAGAAATAAATAACTAGTGATTGAAGAAATTGAAATAGAATCTGCAAAAGAACCGGTTCAGTCTAAAAGAAAAAATACATTTTTATTTGTTCTTAAAATTGTTATCGCGGTTGGATTATTAGTCTATTTTATAACAAAGATAAATGTTTCTGAAATTGAAACATCTATCGTATCAGCAAATATCTATTTTTTACTTACAGCAATATTACTGCTTCCTTTAAATATTTATTTGCAATTTTTGAAATGGGAGCTTACCTGCCGTACAATTTTAAATGAAAATGATAAATCAAAGATATTAAGCTCTTTATTCTATGGTTTGAGTGCAGGTGCTTTTACGCCTGCCAGAATAGGGGAATACTTTGGAAGGGGAATGGCATTAAAGGAAAAACCAATTATAAAAGTTACAATAGCAACAGCATTAGATAAACTGTTTCCTCTTGGTATAATTTTAATTGTTGGAATTATTTCGTCCTCTTATTTTATCCATGAAGGATTTGCGATTTCCGCTAAAAATATAATGTTAAGTTTTTCCGGATTAGTTTTTTTAATAATCTTGTTGTATTTATTTTTTGATTCTAACAAAAAAAATATTGATTTTCTTAAATCCAAAATAATGAAAATCAAATTTCTTGAAAAAAATATTGCTCAGCTTAGAGTGATAAAAACAGTTAATAGAAGTTACGCTATTAAAATGTCGCTTTTATCTTTCCTTTTTTATCTCTGTTTTTCTGTGCAGTTTGTTTTTTTAATTGCAGCATTTTCAAATCATTTAAGTTTCCTGCCTTATTTGCAAGCAGTCAGTATGATATTATTTACTAAAATTTTTATTGGACAGTTTTCGTTCGGAGAATTGGGAATTCGGGAAGGTGTATCGATTTTTTTCTTAACTAAAATTGGGGAGTTAAGTCAAACGGCATTCAGTGCGGCATTTTTTATCTTTTTAATTAATCTTTTAATCCCTTCACTGATAGGCCTACTTTTTATTTTTAAGAGAAACAATGCTTGAAATATTTTTAATCTCATTTTTTTCAATTCTTTTATTTTACTATGTCGTTTTCCTTTTTTCAATTCTTAATGGCCTTAATAAATTAAAATTAGTTGAAGAAAAAGTGATAGATGAATTTGCCTCAATAATAATTCCTTTTAGAAATGAATCAGAAAATATACTTTACAGCCTTAAAAGTATTGAGCAATTAACATATCCAAAAAATAAATATGAAGTCATTTATGTGAATGATGATTCAACAGATGACTCGTTATCAAAATTAAGATCGGCTATTAAATCAGATAATATAAAAGTCATTGCAATATCCGGCAGTGAAAGTTCTCAAGCGCATAAAAAAAGAACTGTTAAATTTGGAATTGAAAATTCCAAACGAGATATAATTGTCACAACAGATGCAGATTGTATCCACAATCCAAGTTGGCTTCAAAGTCTGCTTAGCTATTTTGATGAGAATACGGGATTAGTTTCCGGTCCGGTTGATTTTATAGCAGATGAAAAAATATTTACAAAACTTCAAAGATTAGAATTTGCCGGATTAATTTTAAGCGGCGCTGGTTTAATCGGGAATGAAACACCGGCAATTTGTAACGGGGCAAATTTAGCATACAGAATAAAGGCTTATGAAAAGGTTAAAGGATTTGAAGATAATTTAAATCTTTCTTCTGGGGAAGACGAAATATTAATGCAGAAAATTTATAACAAAACTGACTATCAAATTAAATTCTGCCTTAATAAATCTGCATTTGCTTTCACAAAAGCTAATAAAACTTTATTAGAGTTTTTTCAGCAAAGAAAAAGGTGGGCGAGTAAAGGACTTTTCTATAAAAATAGATTTTTAGTTTTTAAATTAATTGCGATTTTTCTTTTTTATAGTGCACTTGGGGCTCAATTATTTTTGGGATTATTCTACGATAAAATTTTCGTTTTTACGTTCACAATTAGTTTTATATTGAAACTAATCTTCGAATATAAAATCTTAAAAAAAGGGGCAATTTCTTTATACTCCAAAGAAATATTAAAGCCATT
The DNA here is from genome assembly GCA_964600655.1 of uncultured Ignavibacteriaceae bacterium. Classification (GTDB taxonomy): domain Bacteria; phylum Bacteroidota; class Ignavibacteria; order Ignavibacteriales; family Ignavibacteriaceae; genus CAVSWT01. The sequence continues at coordinate 1,281 of CAZRMA010000110.1, read as the reverse complement.
TTTTATCGCCGAAATATTGCATATTCCTTACATAATATTTTCAAGTATAGCCGGCTTATTTGGAAATTATAAGTGGAAGGAAAGAAAAGTAAGTCGGTAAATCCAATATTATTGTACAAAAATAATTTTTGAATTGTACAATATAATAGACGCTAAAAAGATGCAATTCTTTAAAAAAGCCAATCTTCTGCTCAATACTTCATGGCATAATCATTGGCTTATGTAATGTAAATTGTGTTCAAAAATCTTAGTGAGGTTAATCATGAAAAAGATAGCATTATTAATATTAGCATTCGCATTAAGCTCGGCAATAAACATTGAAGCTAAAAACCCAACTCCACCGGTTAGCTTTGGGAATTTCTACTCTCAGCTATCACCATATGGAGCATGGTATGAATTAAATAGCGGGGTAGTAGTTTGGCGCCCGAATTATATTCGTTCAAATTGGTCGCCTTATATGGATGGACAATGGATTTGGACAAGTGATGGTTGGTATTGGGATTCTTATGAACCATTCGGTTATATAACCTACCATTACGGTAGATGGTATTTGGACGACTACTATGGCTGGATATGGGTTCCTGACTACGATTGGGCCCCAGCATGGGTTGAATGGCGTTATAACGATAATTATATCGGATGGTCGCCTTTACCGCCATACGCAGCATTCTACATCAACATAGGAATAATATTTACTAATAATTATTACACTCCGTACAATCATTGGCATTTTGTTAAATACAGATATATGTGTGATCCTTACGTGAACAAATATTTTGCTGCTCCATCTTCTAATTACGGTATTTACAGCAAAACTAAATACAGAACTAACTACGATTATAACAACGGAAGAATTAGAAACAGAGGAGTTGATGTTCAATACATAAGAAATATGGGCGGAAGAAATATTAACGAAAGGCAGTTAAGTTTCGTTAATGATCCGAGAGAAGTATCAAGAACAACTGTAAATATTAATAACCGTGAAACTGTAAGAACATATCAAGTATCAAGAGATCAAATAAATAGAAATACTGATAAGCCTGTTAAAATCATTAGAGCAGAAAGATCTACTTCTTTGGACCGAAACAGAATTGTTTTAGGCGATAATAGGAACAATATAAGAACGGATGATGGCAATGTTAGAATAAGAGATGAAAGAGGTGATTTTAAATCTATAAACAGTGCAAGAACAAGTGAGCCAACTAGAACAAATGAGACAAGAGTTAATACGCGGCAGACAGACGTAAATAGAACAAATACAAATAGAACTGTTGAAACGCA
>CAZRMA010000109.1:0-10261 GCA_964600655.1 uncultured Ignavibacteriaceae bacterium | reverse complement strand
CCTGCACTAATTTTTGAAACATCAGTTCTATTATGTCCATTTAAAACTGAAATCTGTGATAATCTTTCTGTTTTGTTTTTTGTTGAATTCAATAAATCTAATCCAGCTGACACCGAACCAGAGTAGACTTTAAATAATGATAATTCGCCAACATGCTGTTCAGAAATTATTTTAAATATAAATAGAACAGGTTCCCCATTTCCATCTGGAGAAACATTTACTTTTTTATCACTGTTAATGAATGTTGCTTCCTCGCCGCCTCTATCTTTAGGAGATGGAAAATATTCTGAAGCAAAATTTAAAAAGTTATTTATTCCTACTGCATTTGAAGATGAAACAGCAAACACAGGAGTGAAACTTCGTTTAATTAAAGCTTGTTTTAAACCTTTAGTTAATTCTTCCTCTGTTAAGCTCCCATTTTCGAAATAATTATTCATCAATTCTTCAGTTGTTTCAGCAATTTTTTCAATAAGCTCTGTCCGGTAACTATCTGCTTTTTCTTTTACTTCTGCCGGGATTTCAATTTCAGAAACTTTCTTACTGCCTACTTCGCCATATTGAAAAGCCTTCATCTTAAGCACATCAACAACAGTATTAAAATTAACTCCTTCAGATATTGGGAAAGTTACAATAATTGCTCCAGATGTAAGTCTATTTTTGGCCCTATCAACAGTTTCAAAAAATGTTGAATGTTCATTATCTACTTTATTAATTATTATAGCGGATGGCAAACCAAATTCTTCAACATATTTACCTGTAGTTTCGGATCCTACTTCCACACCTTCTGCAGATTTTAGTACCATCACTGCTGTATCGCATACTTTCATCGAACCTTTAACCTCACCAAGAAAATCGGAATACCCTGGAGTATCCAAAATATTTATTTTTTTATTGTTCCATTCTAGGTGCATCAGAGAAGTTGAGATTGAGATTTGTTTTTCTATTTCATTAGGGGAGTAATCTGAGATTGTATTTCCTTCGGCCACGGTTCCAATTCTATTTATTTCTCCGGCAGTAAACAACATGATTTCGGATAATGAAGTTTTACCGCTTCCACCGTGACCGATGAACGCAATATTGCGTATCGATCCTGCATCATATTCTTTCAAGGGTCATCCTCCTTAGTTTCAAGGTGAGTAATTTATTAATAATTATTTTATTATGACTATTACCGTTTTGTGTAGGCATTCCAAAAAGTATTAACCCCATTAACAACTGCGGAGAGGTTTTTCACCAACTGCATTGCCGGTTCTTCTACACCTTTCCTAACTTTTTCTTCCAGATCTAAGATTTTATCAACTCGATCTCTTACATCATAAATTATTTCTTTTGAAACATCCAGCTGGCTGCTTGCTTTATCCGAAATATCATTCAACTTTTCACTTAACTCCACACTAGCTGTGAGTAATGGTTTTAGTCCTTCTGATAGATCCTTTATATCATTCTGCATACCCTTAATAGAATGAGTAATACTCTTTAAATAAATGATTAAGGCAATACATAATGCAGTTGCTGCTATAAGCAGAATGATATAAAAGACTGTTTCAATACTCATTTGTTATGACTTTTTTGTTTCTTTATACGCATCTACACCAGCTTTGAAAGCAGTTTTTAGATTTGTCTTTTCATCTTCAACAAATTCTTTTCCTGAAGAAATTGCTGTGTTAGATTTCTGCTTTGCGTCATTAAAAACCTTCTCAGCATCTTTTAAAAGAACTTCAGATTTACTTTTTGCGTCCGAAATAATTTTTTCGGATCTGCGTTTGCCTTCATTAATTAATTCTTTTGCTCTGTCTTTTGCATCCGATACATATTTATCTGCATCATCAAGATAATCATCTGTTTTAGATTTAATATCATATCTGAATTCTTTACCGCTTTTAGGAGCATACAATAAAGCCATTACAGCACCCAATGCTCCGCCGGTAAGTAAACCTAAAATAAATCCTTTGCCAATATTATTTTCGCTTGACATTTTAACTCCTTTATTTAGTAATATTTAGTACAAATTGAATATAACAACAGCCCCTCTGAAAATCAAGGATTGTTACTCTGTTGTGAACACACTCAAACTCAATAATATTTCTAAATACATATTCAAATAAATAGAATCTAAAGTTAATTTACAAAAATCGGCTTAAAATATTTTTAACTATCTCTTCACTGAATTTTGAATAGTCGACTTATGTAATCGTTTCAATTATCATGTAATATAATGAGTTACAGCTTTTAACTAATTAATATTTATGAAAGATTTTAAATAGGCTCTTTGTTTTTTTAGATTCTTATTTCTATCAAACATGAAAGAATTATTTTATTTTGATGTAAAAATATGTTTAGCTACTCAGGTGTTACCGGATCCACTGATATTTTACCAAAACGATTTTGATAAAATGTTACGCTAATTATTCCCACAAAAATTGCAAACCAAAGCGTAACAGCTCTAACAATAAATGTAGAAGCAACAGCAATGTTTTTAGAACATCCCACTTGAACTAGCATAAATGTCAATGATCCTTCTGTAGCGCCTAAACCACCGGGCAGCATAGAAATTGCGCCTAAAATGATTGCAAATGCATAACTAAATGATGCCCATAAAAAACTAACATCTACTCCAAAATTAACTAGTATAATATGATAACCCCAACATTCAAATGACCATGCGACAAGACTAAGCAAAATCATATATATCAATGGCAGCGGCCTTAACATTTGATATGAACTTTCATAAGCACTATGGATACTTACTAAATGTTTCTTTAAATATTTACTTTTCTCAAAGAATTTCAAAACCGGCATAGCAATTTTTTTATTACTTAAAACTATTACCAAGAAAAGGAAAAATATTGATACTGTTATAACTATAATTCTGCCATAATTGAAAACGTATGCCCCAATTAGTGCAATGAACATTAAAGAAATTGAATCTGTTATTCTTTCCACAAATATGATTGGGGCAGTTTTACTAATTGGAGTATTTGAAATTTCCTTGACTAAATATGATTTTAAAACTTCTCCCATCTTTCCCGGCGTGACACTCATTATCAAACCAGACATAAAAACTGCAAATGAATCTATCTTTTTTACTTTAACATGAAGGATATTTAAATAGTAATCCCATTTTAGAAATCTCACAAAATAATTTAACAAGGAAAGAAAAAGAAGAAGCGGAAGCAATAGCCAATTGAACTCTTCAAAAGCTTGCGCAACATCTTTATAATCTGCGTACACAGTAAAGAGTAAATAAATCAATCCTCCGACTGCAAGAGAAATTAAGATTTTCTTTTTTAGTTTGTTAATCAACTAGATAATCCTATTTAAAGAATTGTAGAATTTTGACAGTGGGAGGCCGACAACATTATAATAACAGCCGTTTATTTTTTGCACAAAGACAGCTCCAAAATCATCCTGTATTCCATAAGCTCCGGCCTTGTCCATCGGGCTGCCTGATTCAATATATTCTTGAATTTCAGACTTGCTTAATTTTCTAAATTTCACTGATGTTTTTTCATATTCTGAAATTGTCCTTAAATTCTGAGAGTTAAAAATAGAAAAACCAGTATAAACAAAATGTGTATTACCGCTTAACAAATTTAAGATTCTGAATGCATCTTTTTTATTGTTCGGTTTGCCCAATATTTTACTATTTAGGACAACAATGGTGTCAGCGGTAATTATTATTCCGGAATTAATTTTCTTTTTTGCTGCATCTAATTTTTCAAGAGAAATTCTTTTAACAATTTTAATTGGTGTTTCATTTTTTTTTATTCTTTCAGGAGTGTTCACTTTGACTACTTCGAATTTCAATCCGATTTGTTCCAGTAATTTTTTTCTTCTTGGCGAAGATGATGCTAAATAAATTTTTTGAGAATTGTTAATCATTAATTTTTTCTACCTTAGTTCCGGGAAAATAAAATTCTAAAATCTTTTTATAATTTATTCCTCTTTTAGATTGAGCGATAGCTCCCCATTGACACATTCCGACACCGTGACCATATCCCTTCCCTCTTAAAATAATTTCATCGCCATCAAAAGAAACAGAAAAATTTGAACTGAATAGAATTCCATTATTTGAATTCCTTATTATGCTTCTGATTTTATTTCCATAAATTGAAATTTGATTTTCACTTCCCTGCTCAGAATAAGTAATTTGCAATTCATCTATTCTGCCTGAAGCAAATCGACTTTTAATTTGAATATTAATTAAAGTTGAAGTTTTGTCATTTATTAATTTTGCATCGAATAGACTGCTTATGAATCGTTGCTTAGAAATTTTCTCTTCCCAATTAAATCTTGGTGAAATTGAACAATTGGCAGGCTCACCATCTTTAATTGATACTAAATAAGGAATATGTTCATCACTAAATACATTTTGAACATCTTCTGTCATACCACCACAAGTTGAAGAATAATAAATGACAGCAGGTCTATTTTGATAAGTTAAAATCATGTTTTGAGTTTCATCAACTATGCTATTTGTTAAATCATTTTCTCTTTTTGCCCCACTATACACTTGATCTCTGACATCTGAATAAATATCATAATTACTATTTTTGTTCAATTTTGAAATTGCATATGTACGTGCACAAATTGTAAACGCCTTCAGTGCTTCATTATAATTATGGCCATTACCAATAGGCATTTCAGACGGGACTACACTTTTAAGATAATCATCCAAAGTTAGTGTATTGATAAGCTGAATGTCACCATGATTACAAAATAATAAAAAACTCCCACGATAATTTTTATTACCATAATTTAACAGCTTATTTCTATCGGTACTAATTATTTCTGCATAAGTACAGTCGTAGAGATTATCATTCCATTTAATACTTAGCCTATCATTTTTATTTTCAATTTTAATTAATTTTCCCGCGTTGATATTTGCTTTTTTGTTACCATCAAAAATTGCAATTGAAGTGGTAAAGTTCAAAGAGGTTGAATTTATTTTATCCGCTAACAATACACTAATTGCATTTTTAATTTGCATTTGTTCGGCATCAATTACATTTTCATTTTCTTTATTTGAAAATCTTTTGGAAGGCGAACATGAATTAATATAAATCGAAACGGCTATTAAAAAAATTGCAGTAATAATTTTATTCATAATGCAATTTAAATTAAATCAAATTTGATTAATAAAAAAAGAAAAGTTTATATGAGTTAATTTTACCGGAAAAGAGCTTTTATGCTTCCCCAAGTTCTTTTATATCCAGCAATTACTGAAGTGACAGTAGCTTCGGCTGCATCAATTTCACGATTACTATTATCAACGCAGGAAATCTTATAAACAAAAATTAAATCGTTGGGTGAGCTAATTTTATAAGCGGTTGGATCTGTGTACTCATAACCTTCATTTTGAATATACGCTTCTTTAAGAGATAAATTTTTGATAGCGGTCCATGAAGATCTACTATCCCCATTTTTTCTATAAACTACAAAATGATCTATATTTCCTTGATCAGAAACTTGCCATTTAATTGTGTTTTCACCATTGTTAGAAACCGCACTTAAAATTTTGATATTAGTGCCTGCATAAACAATTGTAAAAATGGAAACAAGAAGGAGTATTATTTTGCCCTTTGAGAATTTCATGACCAAAATATATCCTTATAGAAATTTAATGTCAAGAAAAAATTGCTGTTTTATTCAATTTTTAATTATTTAAAAGAAGTAAACAAAACAAAAAATGTACAAAGTTTCAATTACTAAAAAATTAACAATAAAATAAACAAAATGAGTTTGAGATTTCTAAATTTATATATAAATTCGGACTCACCTAAATGATTTTAATCAATCAATTGAAGAATAATTCAGTTGAGCGAGGATTAATTGTTTAAAATTATTTATACACTAACATATATATAAGGAGGAATTATGAGGCCAATTCGGCTTTTATTACCATTGTTTCTGATCAGTTTTCTATTTTCCGGTCTTACACAAAAAGCACTGGCAGATGTTTTTGCAAATAATGTGAGAATAACCCAGCCAGGACTTGATGCTCCATTTGACGGAAATTTTGCTGATGGAACTGACGCTGCTATCAGATTTACACTTAGTGACGCTGCTGATACAGTTAAAGTAATGATTTACGATGGATCTATGACATTAATAAGAACAATTACAGAATTAAATTATGCTCAAGGTGACACTTCTGTAGCTTGGGACGGTAAGGATGATAGCGATAGTCCCGTTGGTACCGGCACCTATTCACTTTCAATATACACTTCTAGTGCAGGCTATAATGATTATACAGAAATTTATTATGATGGATCTGGAAATGGTTTGTCTACTCGTGGTGTAACTTCAATAAAATCACAAAGTGTAAAGAATTTTGGATTCCAATATGGAATTTGGTCAACAATTGTTAGAAGATATGCTAATGATGGAGAAGCTTGGGGAGATGTTAAGGGAAACAACGAACTAACTTCTGTTACACCAATGGATGATAGATACTCCCCTGAAGCCGACTCTATGGGTTATGTTTATTTCTTAGGATACTCAAACCATTGGGTTTACAGATTTAATGTAGATACTTTAGTTCAAGAAGTAGTAGACTCAACAAGTATAAAGAATCTAGCAGTAGGTATTGGAATTAAGGGTAAAGGAAATGATGCTTATCTAACATTAGCCGCTGAATCAAATATTTTTGGAATGCAGTTAACAGATGGTTTTCACAGTGGGGCAATCGATACTTTAGTAAATCAGCCTGGCTATACTTTCTGGGATGTAACTGTTGGTCGTGGCAACATGATTTATTCTACTTATTATTCAAGCGATGATTCTCTTCCGGGAGTGGCTGCTTTTGATATGAGCAAATTTAGCGGAACTCCATTAACTTTAGCTGATGCTGACTGGACTGTAATTGGCGACAGCGGTAGAGCAAATACTCTTACTTATGATTTTGCTTCCAACCCGGCTAATGATGTTATTTATTATACAATAGCCAGACGTAAATCTGGTGATGCAAATGCTCATCAAAATATTTATTCAATTACTGATTTGGCTGGTACTAGAACACAGGACTCAATTTATATTGATAAACAAAACAATATGTCTCAATTTAGATCTGATGTAGCTGTTGATGCAGCCCATAATATTATCTTCTTTGAAAACTCAAATGAAGAAAATGCATTAATTTCTCCTCCAACAGGTTTCAATAGTTATACATACATGGATCCTTTTAGTGAGATAAAAGTTTTCTCATCAGAGGATATCTCAGGTGTAAAGGTTGATGCCGACGCCGATGGTCAGCCAGACAGATTGGGTGAAACTGTTACTGTTACTGGAATTGTAAATTCAATTAATTTTACAAAAAGCTCCAATGCTACCAGTTATTTTATTCAAGATCTAACCGGAGGCATTAATATTTTCAAAAGCAGTGATACATCTAGAGCTTTCAACATAGGTGATAGGATGTTAGTAACCGGTAAGGTAGCTTTCTATAACGGTACAACTGAATTAGCTATTAGCGATCTCGCCACTGATATAAATCTTTTAGATACTGGTAATCCGGTCAATCCAACAGTTATTACACTTGAAGAATACTTGGCTAATCCTGAGAAATATGAAAGCATGTACATCCAAATTAAGGGACTTGCTAAAACATCAGGAACATGGCCAACAACAGGCAGTACAAGTTTAACATTATGGGATGGTTATAATTCTGTTCTTTTACGTATTGATAGTGATACTGATTTAGGTGATAACACAGAACCAGTTTATCCAATAGATGTTAAAGGCGTAGCTACTCAGTTTACATCTTCCGCGCCATATAATACAGGATATCAAATTTCACCAAATGCATTTTCTGATATTACTGCAAACGTACCCGTTCCTCCTTCTAAATATTTTTCACTTGTAACACCTAGTGATAGTATGATGGTTGTAATTACAGATTCAGCACAAATGATTTCATTTAATTGGCAAAGTACTATTGATCTAAATGGTGATGCACTTATTTATCAGTTAAAATTATTACCAAGCGTATACACTTCAGGAGTTATTAGTGACACGACAACTGATCTTGCTGCAACATTAATTCTTGGTAAAATGACTGGAGATACTTTAACCGTTCCGTGGACAATTAATTCCAAGGGTAAAGAAAATACCATCGTAGGAAGTGTTGATACATTTATGGTTACATTCATAAATAATATTAGTACAGTTGGTGTTACGGATAAATTTGTTCCGAAAACATTTTATGTGGATCAAAATTATCCAAATCCTTTTAACCCGGCCACAACAATTAAGTTCGGATTACCAAAAGATCAAGTTGTTGATTTAAGGGTATATAATATTTTAGGTCAGCAAGTTGCCGTATTGATAAATAATCAATCCAGAGCAGCCGGTTCATATAATGTTCGTTTCAATGCTGCTACTCTTGCAAGTGGAACTTACATTTATCGATTAACCGCTGGCAATAATGTAGTTACTAAGAAAATGGTATTGTTGAAATAATAATAACCTTCCTTAAAAGTTATAGAAGCCGGACTATTGTCCGGCTTTTTTTATATTCCAAAAATTAAAATATTATAGAAGATTAAGTATAGGCGAGATTTTAGATTTTTGTGGAGCTAAGGAGGATCGAACTCCTGACCTCTTGAATGCCATTCAAGCGCTCTCCCAGCTGAGCTATAGCCCCATAAAATTTTATAATTAAATTCTTATTCGAAAATAATGAAGAATTTTTTGTTAGTCAATTTATCTTCATTGCATTACACTTTAATTGCATATATTTTAGATTAGTTATTCATCTAAAATTTTCAAACATTTTTATTAAATTATGAAAAATCTTATTGCTGCATTATCCATTTTAACATTTTTTGCTTTTGCTTTAGTAATTGGTTGTAAAGACCAGGGAACAAATATAGATAGTACAGAAATCCCTTCATCAAATGTTAGCTATTCACAGTATATTCAACCTGTGTTTGATAATAAATGTAATAATTCTGGCTGTCATGAAGATGCTAGTAGAGCAGGTGGTTTGAGTTTAACTTCATGGGCCAATACAACATCTGATCCGGGTATTGTTTTTCCAAACCAGCCACAAAACAGCAGATTGATTTGGGCAATTCAAAATCAAGCTGGAATTAGTCCAATGCCCCCCTATGGTTACGTAGCCTTGACTAAAAATCAAATCGATGGAATTAAAACTTGGATACAAGAGGGAGCAAAAAATAATTAATAATTATTTTATAAAAAGCTATACAATTAAATCCATTTCATTTCACGGTACCAATCACAAGTTCTTTTAATACCTTCTTCCAAAGAAATTTCCTGGTGATACCCCAACTCTTTCACAGCTTTATTCGTATCGCAAATCCATGAGGCTTGAGTAATATCGCGAGCTTTTTCAATGTTTAATGTAGCCGGCTTGCTGCTAAACAAGGCAAAGAACTGAGCAATTGTTGCTATCCCATAAACAGCCGAATGAGGTACTTTTATTTTTATAGGTTTATTTCCTAGAACCTTCGAAGTTACTTCGCCTATTTCTTCCCATGAGTAATATTTTTCAGAACTGATGAAATATATTTTTCCGTTTGCTGTTTCATTTATGCCTGCAAGATACAATCCTTTAACCAGATCTTTAACATGGATTAAGTTTATAAGTTTTTTATTAAAACCGATGGTGGTCATTAAACCATTCTTAAATGTTTTAAAGAAGATAAGTATTTCTGTATCTCTTTCCCCGTAAACTGCTGCTGCCCGGCAAATTGTAATTGGAAGTCTATCCATAAATGTTTTTGCCAATTCTTCCTGAGCGAGCTTACTTCGTCCGTAGGTTGTGATAGGTTTACCAGGCATGTCTTCTGTAATGGGTTTACCATTCAATGACGGGCCAGCTGCTGTTTGACTGCCTACGATTAAAAATTTTTTAATTGTCGCTTTAAATTCTAAAGCTGTCTCGAGCATAACTCTAGTTATGTCGACGTTCCCTTTAAAGTATCCTTCCGGGGTTTTTGATTTAACCACGCCTGCAACATGAAAAATATATTCAGCATCTTTATATGCTTTCCTCAAACTATCCTTATCAAGCAAACCTGTGTTAAAGTTTTTAATATTTTTCCCATCCAACCAGCGCATATCGCTGGTTTTTCTAGTCAAACATCTAACTTCGAAATTTTCACTCAAGAGAAGATCAACTAAATGACTGCCTACGAATCCGTTTGCTCCTGAAACTACCACTATTCTTTTTTTACTAATGCTCATAATTATTTGATTTTGAAAGTATTAAATTATAATTTTTGCCGATAAATTT
>CAZRMA010000108.1:0-10505 GCA_964600655.1 uncultured Ignavibacteriaceae bacterium | reverse complement strand
TATCTAAAATATTATAATTGGTAAAAGCTAATGGGACAAGATTTAAATATAAATTTCCTTCTCCAATATTTAATTTGATAAAGTCAGCTTGATCGGAATTATTTAATCCTAAAACTACAGAGTTAGAATCATTGAAACTTGTAAAATAATTATCAAACGGTACTTTTTTAAATTTATAATTTTGATTCTTTTTTAATCCAGGGTTACAAAAATTTATTTGTAACGTATCTTTACCAATATAGCTAAGAGATGTTTTAATATTAAATGAGTCACGGAATGATTGATTAAAATAACCCGCTGCTATGAAAACATTATTTCCTTTTTTAATGAATTCAAGCAATGTGTGTATATCTAGTTTATCCGGTGAAAAATTATCGTTTATAAAAATGTAATTCATTCCAGAATCGGATTCAGTCCCAATGCTATTATATACCGGCTCATCCACAGAAATAATTCCTTCATCAAATATTTCACTTATAGCTTTGAATGTTACGAAATTTCCATAAGGTATTTTATCATCTTTAGAAAAGCTATATGACCAATTAATTTCTTTAGGAGATAGCAATAGAAATAAGAATAGGATAATAATCAAAGATATTAATACAGCAATATATTTAACATATTTTTTCATCAGTTCTTATCGATATTACTTTTAAAATCAACAAATATTTCCTGAACTTTGACAAAATTGGGTTCATCAATGGGGAACTCGCCGTACCAAATCCATTCAAATATAGATGTTATCCGCTCAAAGTGATTTTGAAGTTCTATCTTTTTAATCTCATTTACATAAGTAGAATTAGTTTTATTAGTCTGCCAATCAATTATTTTTTTATCAGAAAGAACTTTTAGTATTTTCAGATAGTATAGCCGAACTGCAAGCCGATAATCCTTGTTACTAATAGCATCCAAAATTCTTTTTTCAAAATCTATTTTATTTATGTCTTCTTCAATAATTTTAAATTTCGTAAACGATTCACCATGCTTACCATAAATAATTCCGCGAATGTTAGATTTTAATAATACCAATATTACCAGGATTACAGCGACGACTAAAATCAAATACATAAAATATTTTAATAATACCGGGAAACTTTCTGAAGAAACAAGTTCCTGAATTCGATGATTAATCCAAATTGTTATTTTATCCCAGAAACTAAGCGGTGCCTCCGCCCTGTCGTAAATGAAATTTTTGTCATTCCGATATTGGTTCAAAGTACTTTCGGAAGGGGTACGCACAATGATTTTGGAAGTATCGAAAACTGCATTATTCATTAAAGTATCCTTTAATGCTTCTGCCTGAACTTCATTAATTATTAGTACAGAAAGAAAAGTCACTATTAAAAAATATTTCACAGCTTTAAGAAAGATCATTTGTTAAATTAATAGTATCAATTTTACGCATAAGTCCCCTTGCCTCTTTTTGTTCAACAAGATTAAAATAGTGGAAGGTAATTCCGATTATTCCTATTGTATAAAAGAAAATTGAAAACATATAAATCAAACTTGTTATCATTACAATCGCTTGACTCATCCCGGGCCCTTTATTGATTGTATGTAACATTCCAATAAAAGTTGCAATTGTCATTGGCAGTTGTAGTATAAAGGAGAAAAAATATTGAATTACACCAAAAATTAAAATCAATCCAAACGTAAACCACCAATTATTTTTTATTAGGTAACGGCATCTTTCAAAGGAATCAAAAAAACCGTGACGTTCAATCATTTTGACTGCATAGACGGTTGATAATGTTATCGATAAATAAATTCCCGGTACAATAAATAACATTGTTCCTACAATTACAGCTAAAAAGACTCCAATTGATGTACTTAAAAATGGGAAGAAATATTCTTTTGTTTTTTGAAATACATCGGAAACTTCAATTTCTGCAATCTCTTTTTCAAAATACAAAAACAAATAAGAGTAAGTTACTACTACTAAAAGATGAATAGTTATAAGAATAAAAGTGTAGTAAAGAAAAAATAATGGCCAATTAAATGGAAATTGTGAAGCTGGAATATTATTAAACCTTGAAGCATTATAAATTCCTCCCATAATTCCACTTATTATTGCGAGTGGACCGACTATAAATAATAAAGAAAGTCCAAGTTTTTTTAAATTTTGTCTTAGGAATTCAAAAGTAACATTTAATAATTCCCCAAAGTCTCTAAGTTTGCGAAATTCAATTTTTTCAGTTGTAATCATGATTTTTTCCCCTTTTAAATTGTTGTGAAGGAAAAATTATTACATACCAAATAATAAAGCTTAATGATCCGAAAATAATGAGTAAGTTAAGAACTAAAGGCATTTCTGTATAACGGGTTAAAAATGATTCTAATAATCCAGCAGCAATAAAAATCGGGATCAAGCCAATCACTATTCTAACACCATCTTGAGCACCTGATAAAAATGACTGTCCTCTTGAAAAAGTCCCAGGGAAAAGAATGCTGTTACCAATTGTTATCCCCGCCCCGCCTGCAATTATAATTGCGGAAATTTCTAAAGTACCATGAAGCCAGACTGCTAATAATGACTGAATGAGAAATCCCTTATGAAAAAAGTAATATTCAAATGCTCCGAGCATGATTCCATTTGAGAATAATATATATGCAGTTCCAAATGAAAAGAATATTCCTAAGATAAAAGCATAAAAGGATACACGGATATTATTAAATGTAATTCCTAAAAACATATCAACCCGATTCATCTGCTTATATACAGCCATCGGATCACCTTTGGAAATATTTTCAGCAGTCATATTTACATAAGAATCGCCCAATATTAATCTTACAAATGAATCGTTATTTGAAGCAGAAAAAACTCCAATAACTAATGCTACGATAAAAATCATAAAGGATATCAATAATTCTTTGCGGCGTTTATAAAACAACGAAGGAAGTGCTTTACTCCAGAAATAAACAAATTTACTCTTTTCTTCTTTTTTATTACGGTAAATATGTTGATGCGCTTTAGAAGCGAGGGAATTTAAGTATGATGTAGTCTTACTCCTCGGATAAAATGTTTTTGAGTATGCTAGATCATCGGTTAATTGAATAAATAATTCGGCAAGTTGATCTGAATTATAATCTTTAGTTTTGGAAAGATAAGACTCAAACTGTTTCCATTTCTCAGCATTATCTTTTAGAAATGTAACCTCTCTCATATTCAATCTTCACTTGAATAATTAACTAAAGACTTAACATCATAATTAGACAATAATCTCCTTCCATTCAAGAAGCTAAGCTCTATAATAAATGAAAGTTGTATGACTTTACCTCCAAGCTTTTCTACCAAGTTTACAGCAGCTTTAGCAGTGCCCCCTGTTGCTAATAAATCATCATGAATCAATACTTTTTCACCAGGTTTAATAGCATCTTTATGAATTTCTATTGTATCAGTGCCGTATTCAAGAGAATAGGATTCTTGTTCTTTTTCAGAGGGTAATTTACCAGGTTTTCTTATGGGAGCAAACCCAACATCTAATTTTTCAGCAAGCATTGCTCCAAAAATAAACCCACGAGCTTCAATGCCCACAACTTTATTTACATCTAAATTATTGCAATTCTCAAATAATTGCTGAAGTGTTAACTTGAGAGGAACAGGATCTTTTAACAGAGTAGTTATATCACGAAACATAATTCCTTCTTTAGGAAAATCATTAACACTTCTAATGTATTTTTTTAAATCTTCGGGCATTATTATTCCTTTTTCTTGTTGAGAAAATTATTTAAACCTGATTTAAAATCTTCACTTGAACGGCTTATCGTATTTAGTTGAATACATGAATTAACAGCATCTTCTACATTTAAGTTTGATATTTTGTTAATCATATTTTTGGTTAATTGAAGGCTGTATTCCGAATTACTTTTTAATTTATCTGCCAGAGAAAATGCATCCTTCATCAAATCTTCCGAGTAATAATTTGCCAATCCCATTTCATAAGCTCTTTTTCCAGAAAGTAATTCCCCACTGAGTAGAAGCTGCTTTGCTCTTCCTTCACCTATTTTTTTTATCAAGAAAATCGAAACGATTGCCGGAATAAATCCAATTTTAACTTCTGTATACCCAAACTTTGAATTTTCGTTAGCGACTATAAAGTCGCAAACAGAAGCTAATCCGCAGCCACCCGCAATTGCCGGACCATTTACAGCAGCAATCGTAGGTTTTGGGAACCTATAAATATCTGAAAATAAATCGGCTAAATTTTGTGAATCAAGCTGATTTTCTATGGCTGAATATTCTTTCAATTCATTTAAATACTGCAAATCAGCTCCTGCGCAAAAACTACTTCCCCCACCTGCAAGAATTACAACTTTCGCATCAGTATCATATTTTAATTCTTCAAACTTATCTCTAAGCTGTTTAATCATTTTAGGATGTAATGCATTTCTTTTTTCGGGCCTGTTCAAAGTTATAACACCAACGCTATCTATAATATTAAATTTGATCATGATTATGACACTTAATTATTCTTTGGATTAGCTAAAAACTAAAAGTTAATTTCAATAAAAATAATTGATAATAAAAATAAAAGCGAATTTTAATTTAGATTAAATGTGGGAAGTTTAAACGGCAATTTCAGAGTTTAGAAGTTCTTCAAGATATTTAAATAGAATATCTTCAACCGCACTGTACTCATGTTCTGCCATAAGTGCTTTGCGAATTTGAGATACATTCGGTAACGCTTTTAAATATCCTGAATAAAATTTCCTATGTTCAATAACTGCACGCCTTTCCCCTTTTATTTCAGTAGCGATCTGTAAATGTCGTAAACAAGTTTTTATTTTTGTAGTTTCATTTACAGTTGATAAAACTTTCCCAGTTTCCATCAATTCTTTTGCTTCTTTAAATATCCATGGATTTCCAATTGCTCCACGGGCAATCATAACCGCATCAGTGTTTGTTTCATCGAATGCACGTTTAACATCTTCTGCTGATAAAACATTTCCATTAAGCACAACTGGAATATTTACTACTTCTTTTATTCTTGGAATCCAATCCCAGTATGCGTCGCCTTTATGTCCCATCGCTCTTGTTCTGCAATGTATTGTTAGCGCTTTAACTCCAACATCTTCAAGTCTTTTTGCGACTTCAAGAATTTGAATACTGTTGTTATCCCAGCCCAAACGCGTTTTAACTGTAACAGGAAGCGATACATTATCTACAACCTCTTTAACAAGTTTCTGCATATAAGGTGGATCTTTAAGTAATGCAGAACCGGCTCCATTACCAACCACATTTTTTACCCAGCAGCCGGCATTAATATCAATCAAATCGGGATACTCAACTTCAGCTATTTTTGCTCCGCCAACCATCGATTCAATGTTAGAACCATAAATCTGAATTCCGACCGGTCTTTCTTTTTCTATTATCTTTAATTTTTTATGTGTTTTTTCAGAAGAACGCACTAATCCTTCAGTGTTCACAAACTCTGTATAAACGACGTCTGCACCTAATTCTTTACAAATCAATCTAAACGAAATATCTGTAACATCTTCCATCGGAGCCAGAAGAATTGCTTTGTCTTTTTTTATATTTCCTACTTCAAACATAGAATTGATATTATTTTAAAAAATAATTTAAGCAGATAATTCACTTTCTTCAAGATTTATTTTTTTGGGAAGATAAGTTAGAGCAATAAAAAATATTAAAACTGTAAAAGCCGCACCTGTTAAAAAAGGAAACGCATACCCTAAAAATTCAAAAGCGAAGCCTCCCCAAAGTGGACCCAATACCCGGGCAAACGACGATAGCGATTGATTAACTCCTAAAGTAATCCCTTGCTCTTTATCGGTTGTAACTTTTGAAACCAGGCTTAACAATGTTGGCTGTAATACTCCTGTGCCGAGTGCTAAAATAACAGTTATGATTGCAAGTCCTAAAAAATTTCCACCATAAGGAAGTAATCCTAAACCTATCATCATTAAAAAAGAACCAATTGCCACAAGCTTTAAATCGGGAATATGTTTGGAAACAACCCTAATTAATCCTCCTTGGACTAATGCACCTACCAATCCCACGATACCAAAAATATATCCGTTTTGTAAATCTGAAAAACCATATACTTTATATCCCAATAACGCAAATGTTCCGTAAATATTTGCCATTGAAAAAGTAAGTATAAAAAATAAAATAATTAATATTGCAAGATCAGGTCGCTTAAATATTTTTCTGAATGCAGGAACATCAAATAGTTTCTTTTCAATTTTTAATTCTTTATTGATACTTTTATGAGATTCAGGTAAAAATAAAACTGTTGATAAAAATGCTAAAAAAGAAAAACCTGCACTTGCAAATCCAGTAACATCATAACCAAATTTTGAGAGTAAACCTCCCATCAGTGGTCCGAACACGAAGCCCAATCCAAATGCTGCTCCAATCAGTCCCATCCCTTTAGAGCGATCTTCTTTGGTAGTAACATCGGCAATATAAGCTTGAGCCACGCTTACACTGCTTCCCCCTATTCCTCCAACTACTCTAGAAAGCAGAAGTACAGGAAATGACCTTGTAAAAGCAAAAATAATATATCCGGCAGCATTCAATAACAAACAAATAACTATGATAGGTTTTCTTCCATACTTATCCGAAAGTTTCCCAAGTAAAGGGTTAAATAAAAACTGAATAAAAGAATAAAGGGCGATTGCTATTCCAATTGCTGTTTCATCTACTCCTAATTCCTTTGTAGCGAATGTTGGAAGTATTGGAATTAATATTCCAAAACCAAGCAGATCAATAAATACAGTTAGAAAAATTAAAAACAGCGGGGTTCTTTTACTCAAAACTATTTCTCCATTTCTTCAATTACTGCATCCGTAAACTCTTCCGTGAATACAAACTTAATTTTTTATATCCTTTGTAATTAACTTTTTTTGAAAATGAATTATAAATATAACAATAATCATTAAATTCATTTGCGTAAAGTTTAATGACCAAAACAATTTTCTTTAGAGGAAAAATACTAATGTATGATATCAACGGAGTGAAAAAAGATGGGAATTCTATTTTTATTAATACTTTTTAGTTTAATCAGGTTAGAATATTTAGTTAAAATATTTTTTGTGTCATTAAATGACTCTTTCATTAATTCTATATCCTTTGAACTTAAATAATCGGGAATAAAATCACTAAATGCGATTTCACTCGGCAAAATAATATATTCATTTCCGTTTTCCGTTTCACCCTTAAAAACCCAGGTCGGAATATAATTTACTTCAGATAAATAAACAGTATCTTTATTCCAGTCTTTCACAATATTTAAATTTAATATTAACCCTGCATCGGAATATCGCCATCTTTGATTAGAAATGAAATTACCCATTGAATACTCAACAAAAACCGAATCGAAATCTGATGAATTAGATTTGATATAATCGATTGGTTCTATTACATGAGGATGCCCGCCAATAATAATATCAGCACCAAACTTTATGGTTGAATCGACAACATCTTTTTGGTATAAAGTTGGCTCACGCTTATATTCTGTCCCGAAGTGAAAATGAACCAGGACTAAATCAACTTTTTTAGCTTTAGCTGATATAATGTCATCTCGTATTTTTCCATAGTCAATTAAATTCACTAAATAAGATTTGCCTTTGGGAATCGCAATTCCATTTGTCCCAAAAGTATAGGCTAAAAAAGCAATTCTTATTCCCTTGATGTTAAATACTCGTATGGAATCTCTGTCTTCTTGTGAAAGAAAAGTTCCATTATAAGCAATGCCATTCTTCTTTAATTGTTGGATTGTTCTTTGAACTCCAGCTTCACCTTGATCTAATGCGTGATTATTAGCTGTTGATAATAAATCAAATCCCGCATTTGCTAAAGCAGTAATAAATTCATAAGGGGTATTAAAGAATGGATAGCCTGAATATTTCTTTTTATTTCCTGCAGTAACTGTTTCAAGATTGCCAAAAAGAAAGTCGGATTCGCCAAAATATTTTTTTACTTCTCTGTAAACAGGATTAAAATCAAATGAGTCTTTTTCAACTCTGGCATAATTAAATTGAGGTGAATGACACATCAAATCGCCGACAACAGAAATAGAAACTGTATCATTTTGTTGATTTGTATTTCCTTGATCTGCTATAATATTTTTACAGAACGATAAAGTAAACAAAAAAGCCAGTGTTATGTTTAATATAAAATGCAATTTTAATTTTAACAGATGAATTCTAAACAATATATTTTTTATAATAATTATTTCAGTTTAAATAAAATAAGGCTGAATCAAAATAGACTCAGCCTTAATCTTTAGCAAGTAAAAGAAGTTCTAACCTTGTTTCTCAGCTTTTCTTTGAGATTTAACTTCCTGAACATCTTTTCTCATGTCTTGTGCAACTCTTCTTAATTCACTTAAACCTTTACGCAACCTTGTACCAGCGGCAGCTTGTCCTTTCTCGTAGAATTTTTGAAAATCGGTTTCCAAACCTCTAACAGCCTGCATAAGATCTTCAAGATTTTTCATAAAACACCTCCTAATTTTGTTGATAGATTAATTATTTATTGTGAGTTCTCTAAAATGATTTCTGCAATATCTTTTACTGCGACTTCCTCTGATTTATCAAAAAGCTTCACGCCATCAGTCATCATAGTCATACAAAAAGGGCATGCTGAAGCAATAGTATCTGCTTTTGTTTCTAAAGCTTCACGAGTTCTTTCAACATTTATACTTCCCCCTTCTTCATCTTCTAAAAACATTCTACCTCCGCCAGCACCGCAACAGAACCCTTTGCTTTTGTTTCTTTTCATTTCCAGAAGATTTAAACTGTCTATTCTTTTAAGATTCTTGCGAGGCGGATCGTAAACTTCATTGTATCTGCCAAGATAACAAGAATCATGATAAGTTACATCAATTTTTTTTGTTTCGGA
Source organism: uncultured Ignavibacteriaceae bacterium (assembly GCA_964600655.1). GTDB lineage: Bacteria > Bacteroidota > Ignavibacteria > Ignavibacteriales > Ignavibacteriaceae > CAVSWT01. The sequence goes on along the minus strand of CAZRMA010000108.1, from coordinate 1,636 downwards.
AGCATCTTTTAATTTTATTTTTTGTGAGCTAAGTAGCTCGTCAATTAACTGTGTATGATGCATTACTTCAAAATTACCGCCAAATTGCTTGTATTCATTTCCCAAAGAATGGAAACAATGTGGACAAGCAGTAACAATTTTCTTTACACCATAGTTATTAAGAGTTTCTATATTTTCCAGCATCATCATTTGTGCTAAATATTCGTTGCCTAATCTTCTCGCAGTATCGCCATTGCATTTTTCTTCAGTTCCTAATATCCTAAAATCAATTCCAGCTTTCTGCATTAGTTTCGCAAATGATTGAGTGACTTTTTTATAACGGTTATCGAATGATCCAGCACATCCAACCCAAAATAATATTTCTCCGTTTGAATCTTCCGCTAAGGTTTTGATATTCAGACCTTCAGCCCAATTAGCACGATCAGACTGATTAAAAGCCCAGGGTGTAAAATTTGTTTCAATACTTTTAAAAACATTATTTAAATTTGATGGGAACTGTGATTCTGTTAAAACTAAGTTCCTGCGCAAATCAGAAATTGTATCCAGATGTTCAATCATTACCGGGCATTCTTGAACGCATGCACTACATGTTGTACACTGCCACAATTCTTTATCTGTAATAAAATCATGAACTAAAGTTTTTCCAAAAATTTCTTCGTCTGTTTTTCCTTCAACAAGCAAAGGGCCTTTTTCATGCATCCTTCTTCTTACATCTACAATAATTTTTCTCGGCGATAAAGTTTTTCCAACAGTTGCTGCTGGACAAACAGATGTACACCTTCCGCATTCAGTACATGAATATCCGTCTAAAATTTGCTTCCACGACAAATGCTCAACATCAGCCGCTCCAAATACTTCAACATTTTCGTCTTCAAGATTTAACGGTTTTAATACATTTCTCTTCTCGGAAAGATTCGCAAAAAAAGTGTTCGGAATAGAAGTAATTACATGTAAATGTTTTGAATAAGGCAAATAGTTCATAAATCCAAAAATTACAGTAATATGTGCCCACCAAAAAATCTCATACCAGGTTGAAGCATTGCTATTACTTGCGCCGAAAATAACTTTACTTAAAGGATATGAAACCGGTCTTATAGCATAATCATGAAGAATAAAATTATTTTTAGCTATCAGAGATGCATTCTCTCCAAGCATAAATATGCAGACAAAAGCAATCATTAATAAAATAAACACTGCATCCAATTTGCCGGTTTTATCAACTTCTAATCTTGGTACATGGGCCACAAATCTTCTGTACAATGCATAAACAACCGCTCCCATAACAATTACAGCAAATACATCTTGAACAATTGTCACAAAGGAATAAAACACCCCTGTAAAGCTTAAATTAAAAGGTGAATAAAACCCTTGTATAATTGCTTCAAGCACTGCAAAAAGAAAAAGAACAAATCCCCAAAATATTAAAAAATGAAGAGTGCCAGCTTTCGGATCTCTTAATAATTTTGTTTGAGCAAATGCAATCGTCCAAACTCGTTTTAATCGTTTCCCGATTCTATCAAATCTATCATCCTTTTTTTTTGCCGTCATCATTTGTTTGAAAAGATTACGACAGCTCCATGCGAAAAAACTAACAGCAGCAATAAAAAAAACAATGAAAATGATATTTTTTAATTCC
>CAZRMA010000107.1:0-10521 GCA_964600655.1 uncultured Ignavibacteriaceae bacterium | reverse complement strand
TTCTATTTTATAAATTTTTATTGGCTGATCGTTTTCTAATGTTACTTCTCTTTGAGAGTAGCAGCTATTAAACATTAAATTTAGAAACAAAAAAAGAGTTGATATAATAAATTTCCGGTTATAAAAGAATGCTCTCAAAATAATTTCCCTTAATTTTAATTAAGAATTATTCTTAAAAAAACAGTAAGAACTTCTATCTCCGCACAATTAATCCATTGTGTTCCTGGAATAAAATTTCCCCGTTTGTTCTATTGTAGTTTACCCTTATTGTTAAAGTATCCGACAACGTAAAACCATAAGCCTTGCTTTTATTAAGATTTAATACCTTTACATCTATTTTATGATTTCCCTCATTATATTCATGCGGACCGCTTAACCAGGCGGCATTAAGTGTGTTGTTTGTCGTAATACGCTGAGAAATTAAAATGCTGTCATCCAGTGCTACACTTACAGAATCATTTTTAAAATCAGATTCAATATCGATTGCTAATACTTTTTTTACTACGGAATTGTTGTTTTTGTCCTTACCACCAAGTGTAGAAAATTCATTGCATCCGATCAAAAACAAAACTAAGCTCAAAAACAAAATCAAGTAAATATTTTTTTGCATGGGTCTCCTTTTATTTGTCAATATAAAAACGAACACCGAAAATTAAAACATTATTATATATATATTCTTTTATTAGAAACTTAAGCTTATTGATTAATTGATACAATAGCTTTATCATTCACCGTAATGAAACTCACTATGCCGGAAGCTTTCTAAAAATTTTCCTTATTGTTCTGTGAAGCTTGTGGGCGCCTTTTACAGGTTCCGCAAACATGAAAATACATTCATTATGCACAACATTTATATTATTATCTTCACAAAATTCAATAGCTTTTTTTGATTCCGCACCGGTCTGCATCCATATATATTCAATACCTAAATCTTTTGCTTCTTCCACAACTTTTTCAGTTTGAACTCCGGGAACTACAAGCAATGCCCCGTCAACTTTTTCGGGGATTGAAGTTAAATCTGGATAACATTTCCCATTATCAAATTCGATTAGATTATGATTAACAGGAAAAACTTTGTAATTGTTTTGCTTTAAGAATTGATAGCAGAGTGTTCCAAATTTTTTCGGATTTTTTGAGACACCAACAACAGCAATTTTCCGTAAACTTAAAAAAGAATCAATGGTTTGTTTTTTTGTCATGACTGCCCCTTTACATTTTAATTTACTTGACTCTTATAAATTAATAAAATTAAATGATAATTATTACAACAAAATTTTTCATTACCTCAGGAGTTTAATTCTGCAAGCTCATAGTTGTGTATATTATTCAAATCAAAAATTATTTCACCTTTATCTTCAATATTAAAAGAAGGAGTAAATTTCGCTCCCCAAACAATTTCATCAATTGTATATGAAAACCTTGAATGAACAGTTTGACTGAATGTGTCATCAAATCCTTTTATCAAAATTAATATTTCTGCAGACATTGCTTTTAAATCTTCAATTTTCACTCCCTTAAAAGGACTGTCATCATCAATTGGATGAACAATTGTCCATGTCAATGGAAAGAAATAAACACCGGTTCTTTCTAATTTCAAATTAAAATATTGTCTGTTAAAATTATTTTCAGCTTTATTAATTAGAACCAGCAGCATGCTTGCTTCCAGTTCCATCAGATTATTTCGCCGTTGATTTGCAATTTTAAACATCAAAGCATTTATACCATTGTATGGGGAAATGACTGCATTCTTACTATATAAAATTCTGGTAGAAGGACGTGAGAACCTCCCATAAAGTAAGCCTGTAATTAAGGCAAAAGACATTAAGCCGGTCATTGCCTCAAATGAAGCAATTATATTAGAATATAATCCAACTGGAGCAATCTTACCATAACCAACTGTGGTAAATGTTTGAACGCTGAAAAAGAAAGCGTTAAAAAACGTAGCTGCATCATTCCCGTTCTTAATTTCGACTAGATAGGCGGAACCATGCAAATAATATAAAACAGCAAAAACTAAATTGGTGAGAAAATAGAATAATAAAATAAAAACAAAGAACTTCGTCCAGGAAAGGTTTATTAAATATTGATAAGCATCCCTAAAACTAAAAGAAGTTCCTTTCCTTTCAACATTAAAAGTTCCATCTTTATTTACAACCCTTTTAGTTGTACTCGAATATTTTTCCCCTAGCCCTACAGGATCATTAACTTGTTTTCTCATTAGATATTAATTTTGATTTATTCAATGTTAGAAGTAAACAAAAAGGTTTGGCCTTCAGGAGAAACTGCAACTGCATCGGTTATTTTTCCGGTGGAATCTTTTATTTCCTTTATGAAATTAATTCCCCTGCTTTTAAGATTAATTATTTTTTGATTTATAGTTTTTGATGAATAAGTAATTGCGTGCCCGCTAAAATCAAATGCCAAAGTTCCCGGCAAATAAAAGGCAAGTCTCATTAAGCCATCTTCAACAGCAATAAAATATTTTGAATTGCTGCTGTCTTGAGTGATTTCAAATCCTAAATCAGTAAAATATTCCGCTGATGTTTTAATGTCTGCTGAAATTATGCGAATCTCCCTAAACTTACCGCAATTAGAATGCGATTTTCCTTCAGGTTTGTACATTTCGGCAACATTTTGCTTAATCAAACTTAGATAGAAATCATTTTTATCCTTAAATACTTCATAAAACTGGTTCAGCTTTAATTTATATGATATAAATTTGAAGCCGTTTTGTTTCATCTCGACGGCTCGTTTATCCATGTCATCTGCGAAATACCCAACTCCTGTAAACTTATCTTGATGCAGCAATAATTTTATCAAGCCGTCGGTTAGCAAAAGCCAGTTATACGATTCAGCATTTTTAGCAACCTTTGTAAAACCCAATGCTTCATAGAATGGAAAAGACTTAACAATGCTGTTAGTCCCAACGGTAATTTGAAATCCATCACCAAGTCTATTTGCCGAATTAAGGTATTTCATTAAAGTGTATAACTGATTTTAAATTTTTCCTTTTAAATATTTTTGTCTTTTAGTTTCAGGAAATTTTTCAATTGCATATCTAAGCATTGTTCGAGGCATTTTATTATAATATTTTTTTAAGAACTTTTCTTCAGTATTCAAATCACGTTTCCCGATTTCTCTTAACATCCAGCCAACTGCTTTATGGATCAAGTCATGATCGTCATTTAATAATATTTCTGAAATTTGTAAAGCAGTATCAAACCGATTTATTTTTATGAAACTGAAAGTTGACAAAACCGCAATTCTTTTTTCCCAAAGATTCTTTGAATGAGCAAATTTAAACAAAATATCTTTGTCTTTATCAACTAAAAATGCTCCTAAAATTTGAGGTGCAGACAAATCAACTAAATCCCAATTATTAATGCGTTTAGCGCTGCTAATATAAAATTTAAATATTTTTTCTCTTTGTGCCTCATCACTTTTTTTATACTGATTTACCAAGATTAAAAGTCCAATTAATCTTTCTTCGTGAACTTCAGAATGTAAAAGTTCTTTAATTTCGCTTAAAGATAAATCCGAATTATTAATGGCAATTTTTCTTGAAACCGGTACTTTAATTCCCGCAAATTTATCACCTTCCCCGTATTGCCCCGGACCGGTCTTAAAGAATCTTTGAAGAAAAACTGCTAATTCTTTATTGGAAAATTCTTTTATTTCTTGCTTAACTCTTTTTATGCTCATTTTAATACCGTGGAAAGAAATAGAAAAGTATATACAAATTTAATAAAATTATTTATCAGTAAAATGTTGAAAGTTAGAACGTGAATTTATCTTCTTTGACGTGAAGTTTTCATTTGTTTTCTAAACCTGATTATAATGGCAATTACACATAAAGATTTACCTCACAAAAATAGTTCGAAGGTTGTACTTATTTTATTTAGTTTGTATTATTCTTTTAAATCTTTTCAATAAATCAAGGAGATAAATATGGACGATCATGTATATAAATTAATTGAACTCGCAGGCACATCAACTAAAAGTATTGAAAATGCTGTGGAGAATGCTTTGGTAAAAGCATCAAAGTCAATTAGAAATATGAGATGGCTTCAAGTTTTGGAAACAAGAGCGCACATTGAAGATCAAAAAGTTCATCACTGGCAGGTAATTGTAAAAGTAGGTTTTACACTTGAGGACTAAGGTTAAAGTATTTTAGTTAATTTTCATTTAAATAAAATGATTGTTTAAAATATCAGCCTCAACTTCTTCTTTAATAAGAATTAGTAGAGGCTGATTAATAATGTGCGAAATTTAATTTAATTTATTTATTTCAGTTTCCAATTGATCCACTAATTTTCCAAATCGAGTAATTACTGCATTAACTGTTTCCGGTTTTGTTAAATCAACACCTGCTTTTTTTAATTCTTCCATAGGATAATCGCTGCCGCCAGACTTTAAAAGATTCAAATATCTTTCTTTAGCAGCTTCTTTTTCCTTATCAGTTCCGGTTGTTACATCATTATATAATTTTGCTGATGAAGCAAAACATGTTGCATATTGAAATACATAAAATGGCGATCTATAGATATGTGGAATTCTTGCCCAGACTCTGTTTAATAATTCATCTTTATCATAAGTATCTCCGTAATAAGTTGTAAATAAACCATCAGCAATATTATTTAAAACCTCAGCAGTAACCGGTTTACCTTCTTCAACCAATTTATGACCCTGTAGTTCAAAATCAGCCAGTAAAGTTTGAAAATAAAATGTACCTGTAATTCCTCTTATTGCCTGCTGCAAAAGATTTATTCTTTCTTTTGGATTTTTTGTTTGAGCTAACATATAATTAAGCAGCAAAGCTTCATTAAATGTGGAAGCAACTTCGGCAACAAATATTGTATAACTCGATGTGGCAAAGGGCTGGTTTTCATACGATAATAATGTATGCATTGTATGACCAAGCTCATGGCCAAGTGTAAAAACATTATCGAGAGTTTCATTATAATTTAATAGCATGTAAGGATGTACACCGTATACACCGGCCGAATATGCCCCCGATCTTTTCCCTGTATTTTCAAATACATCAATCCATCCGCCTTTTAGAGCTGTTGCCAATTTTGCTTGATAATCTTTTCCCAACGGCTTTACTGAAGCAAGTACATATTTTTTTGCTTCATCGTATGGATAAGTTTTATTGAAATCGGTTAGCGGAATAGAACCATCATAACTGTGGTATTCTTTTAACCCAAGTACTTTCTTTCTTAATTCATTATATTTTTTTAATGGTTCTGTATTAGCTTTTACTGTGTTTACAAGATTTTCATAAACTGCAACCGGAATATTGTTTCCATCAAGATTAGCCTCAAGGCAAGATTTATAATTTCTTGCCTGTGCTGCAGCCCAATCACTTTGGCAAACTGAATTGTAAATTGCCGCATAAGTATTTTCATTTTGTTTATACGTTCCGTAATGAGCATCAAATATTTTTTTTCTGTCTTCTTGATTATAATCGGTTGCTAAAATTCTTCCGTAGTTGCCATTTGTCGCCTTGACTTCACTGCTGTCAGCTAAAGTAACTTTAGGAAAATCAACATCTGTTGTAGAAAGATTACTGTATATATCATTTGGTGTTTGATTGAAGCGGGCGTAATATGATAAAATTGTTTCCTTACTTTCATCCAATACATGAGCTTGCTGACGATAAAGATTTTCTATTCCAAATTTATATGGTTTGAATTCCGGATCTTTCAGCCAATCTTTCATTGTATCCCAGGGAATCTGCAGCATTTCAGGATTTATCCATGAAGTGGCAGTCCCAAATTTTGCAAATAAAATTTGTACTTGCTGCATTTTTGCATTTATGGCTTGGTCTCTTGTATCCGAATCCCTTGTTAATTGAGGATAGCGATAAACTTTGTAAGATAGAATTCCCAGGTCATCATTTAACTTCATAACTTTAAATAAGTTTGATGAACTTTCTTTTAACTTCCCTTTGTAGCTAATTATTTCATCCATTTTCTTTTGAGCGTCTTTCATCCCTTCTTCCCACTCGTCCCAATTTTTATAAATATCATTTAGGTTCCATTTATACTCAGCAGGAATTTCATCTCTCGATTCATAAACTTTTTGAGAGTATACTTCGGTGGAAATAAAGAATGTTAGAGCAACAAAAACAGAGAAAGAAATTGATTTCATTTAAAACCTCAATTTTGTAAAAGATTATTTATTCTTATGAAAATTACTTTTAAACAGCAATAAGTTAATAAATTAATACAAATACATTGAACCATTTGAATAATTATTTATCCAATTATCATTATTTCGAAACTATTATATGTTGAATTTTTTAGCTGCGGCGTGTGAATAGCTGAATCAAACTTTAGCTAAAGAATATTTAACTTCAATTTTTTTCTTATTATTTACTCCCAAAATCAAAATTGAACAGGGCTTAAAATGAAATTGAAATAGTTTTAAACACGCAAATCAATCGAGAGAAGATTTAAATGACTTTTTTAATTAAAAGAATGAAAGATGAATAAATTTAATAGGTATTTATGAAATAAAGAATATGAGTAAGGAGATGAAATAAAAATTCCAATTAACAAAAATAATTTTGCCTCTTTAAATAATATGGGTTACGTTTAATTTAGATTTTAAAGGGAATTGGGGTTGAAAATAAAAAGTCATAAAATTTTCTCGTCTATCTTTCCAGAAGAATTTATAAAGATACAATTCTTAAATGCATATCCTGGTAATTATTTCAATTCTTACTTTAGCATTACGATCTTCTATACTTTTTTTGTACTTACATTACTTTCTTTTAATAAACATAAATTCTTAACTGGTTTTATATAACGATAAGAAAGCTGTTAACATTTTTTAAAAGGAAAGGGATAATGAAAAAAATAAATATACTAATTGCCTTAATAATTTGGAGATCTTATGATTCTCACAATATATAGAAATTCCCTTTTCTTGTTTTGCATATTCGTTGTGTTTATCTTTTTAGAATTCGGCTGTCAAAGTCCGACTAGCCCTCCATCTAGGATTCAATCTTCAGTTCCGCAGTGGGGAATGTTTAGACATGACGCCAGACATACCGGAAATGTAAACACCCCAATTGAAGGAATAACGGGTCCAAGCGGAGACAGTGTTACCGTTAAATGGAGAATTCCAATTGATGGTGATTTAATAGGTTCGCCGGCGATTGGTGATGACGGAACAATTTATTTTGGAACGGAAAATCCACTTAACTGGGATTCAAGTTCAGTTTATGCAATCAATCCTGACGGAAGTATAAAATGGAGATATACACCTATTCACAGAATATGGTCATCGCCTGCCATTGGAAATGATGGTTCTATTTATATTGGTACCCTAGGAAGTGGTTTTTATGCTTTTACAGCAGATGGACAGCTTAAATGGATTCATGATCCTGGGGAAGTTATTGTTTCGTCTCCCGCTGTTGGTAAGGATGGAACAATTTATTATACAACCTATAAATTTCTTGAAGCTGTAAATCCAACGGATGGATCACTAAAATGGGAGTTAAGCGGAGGTGATGGCTATTGTTCACCTTCAATTTCGTCTGACGGAACAATTTATTATTGTTCTTACGGAACTTTGACAGCAGTTAATCTTGACGGAACAATAAAATGGACTTATGTTGACAGCAGCAGCACAAATATGGATCCATTTGGAATTGAAATAGGAGCGGACGGAACAATTTATTTTGCTTCGCAGAGGTCCCGTAACCTATCAGCATTGAATACTAATGGTAAATTAAAGTGGAAGTACCTTCTGGAAATTATAAGTGCAGATCCTTGTTTGGATAATATGGGTAATATTTATGCTGCAACATATAAATTTAACTGTATTGATTCTACCGGTAATTTAAAATGGGATGTTCAATTTCCTTTTACACCTATTAATTTTAATAGTCCGCTAGTTATAGGAAGTAATGGGTTCGTATATATGGGCTCGAGTTTATACTCCGCACTTTTTGCATACAATGGGCAAAACTTAATGTGGATGTTTGGAAGGGAGTATCCGTATAACGATGGAGGTATATCTGCTTCGCCTTCAATTTATAATGGTTCATTATACTTTGCATGGGATTCCGGACCTTACTTTTACTTTTATTGTCTTCAGTAATAAATATAAATTAATGCAAGTACATTGAACCATTTGAATAATTATTTTTCCAATTATCATTATTTCGGGACTATTATATGTTGAATATTTTAGCTGGCGGCGTGAAGCAGTCTTAAACACACTTGTAAATAAGTTATGAATTACCTCTTCCTATTTCCCGCTCAAAATCATAATCGAACAAGGCTTATCAAGCAAAATTGTAATAAATGAATCCAGAATTTTCCAGAGTGAATACGGCAGAAATTTTAAAATCAGGTAAACATGGAGTCTATGAGGAGCTTTATTTAAAAATTTGTAGCTCTTAATAATTTTGAAGCCCGCATCCTTAACCATATTTGATAGCTTCTCTTTATCAAACGAATGAAGATGCGCTAAAGTTGGTGTCGGCTTATTGCAATGAATACAAATCTGATAAGTTAAAACCTGTTTGTAAGGAACTGAAACAAGAAATCTGCCGCCCTTTTTTAACACTCGAAAAATTTCTTTCAAAGCTGCCGGCGGGTTATCTAAATGCTCCAACACTTCAGAAAGAATAATATTATCAAATGAATTGGAAGCAAATGGCAAATTAAAAACATCTCCACTTGCTGGGAAAACTTTTTTGTCAGTTTCACTTTTTATCTTTAATAAATTATGAGTTGAAACATCAAGAGGGAAATACATACTCGACTTGATATGCTTTAATGCGTGCCCTGCACCCGAACCTATTTCCAATATGCTTTCATTCTCTTTAACTTTCAGCAAATTAAAGATGGATTCGTACCTACGTCTATGCTCTTGTTCCATAAACTTATCGTAAGTAAAAAAATCATAATATTCTGCATCAAGCTTATAATGTTCTATGTGATCCGTATATTTCAAATCAAACCTTTCATTTTACCGGAGAGTTAACTTCATACCCAATGCTGAATACATACCTGGTTGAAAAACCGAACATGCTGTTTCCGTTTCTTCCAATAACAGCCCAAACACCAGGAGTAAAATTACCGATTTTAATAATTCCCGGATAAATATCTGCCATACAAAAATATTCTTTAACTCCGCTAAAGACTAATGAAGCCAGTAATGAATTATTTCTATCATAAAAAATTCCGGCATGCCAGCCTGTTTCAATAGTTCTTTGACGGTAAACAGTATCTATATCAACCAAATGTTTAGTTTTAAATCCAAACCCCACAGATAAATTATCTTCGAAATTCATTTTTTTTGAAAAACCTAATAAAGCTCCCATTCCATACCTGTAAAACAATGAATAGTCATCTGAAAAAGGCAGCTTCCATTTCATTGAAAAATACTGCCCCGCATTTATTCTTCCATACGGCAACGTAATAGTTGCCTGTAAAGACCAGTCTGAAAGATTTAATTTGTCATGAAAGAATTCATTTATATTATCAAAGCTAAAAAGTACAATGCTTCCCAAATCAAAAATATAAATGTCCGATATTTCATCCACGCTTTGAACTTCACTTGGGCCTGTTTCCATAACCTCATTAAAAAGATGCTGCGACATAAGAGTAATTGAGGATAAAAGCCAAGGCATTGGATAATTGTGTATTTGATACCATTCTTTCATAGCAGTAAATAACATTCCGCTGCCGATTAAATGCTGCTGATAATTTGGTACCCATTGCATATTATTTTTAGTAAAGCTAATTGGGAAAAATTCAGTTCGTAAGAAATGAGACCATCCATAAACTGAAATAGTATGAAAAGGATCACCTAAACTGCGGAGAACAGTTCGAAGCTGATGGCCGTATCGCGGCTGATTAATTCTGTTCGAAACAGATTGAAGCTGCGTTACATCGTAGCCGCCGTTTATAAATAATGTGATTGGATTAAATAGCGATTCACTTCCGTAGGGTTTGTTGGTGTAAAAATAATATTTTTGCGCAAAGTTATTTTGGCTGAATAAAATAAGGATGAAAAGAAGAGCAATGATATTCAATCGCATTGATTACTATAAATCTAAATTTTTACTTGTTAATTATAAAAATAATTTTAAAAGAGACCAATAAAAAATTCATTAATAAAATGTTGCTTGAATATTATGCAATTATAGTCCCAAATCTTAGGCATGAATAGCTAATAAAGATTCCAGCTTTTTCTCTTTTTTCTTTCTGATTTCTAGATGTCCGTATTAAAACAATTGTTGCATCGGTTTTCAATTTTAAGAATAATATTAAGATTTTAAGATTAGATTTTCCATAATTGACAATTCACCATAACAATCCTTTTAATTTTTTCAAAATTGTTGAGAATGAAATGGCATATATGTTGAAAATTTTCATCGGGGAAGCGCCCCACTTATTAAAGGGAAGCATTTATGGATTCTCATTTAACCAACTTTTTTTACCCTACATCAATTTGTATTGCGGGAGCTTCGTCCAAACCTAAAAGCATTGGTTATGA
>CAZRMA010000106.1:0-10525 GCA_964600655.1 uncultured Ignavibacteriaceae bacterium | reverse complement strand
CCTTTGCTTCAAACAGTTGGACATGCTGAATATGTATTAAGCCATAAAAAATATTTTTCTTTCAGGGAAGATACCAGCAGATATGATTGTTATGCAACCTGCAAACCTAAAGTTCGAAAGTTTATAAAAGATTGGATAAAAGAATATATAGAATTATTCGGTGATGTAAAATATTTTCATTTGGGTGGAGATGAAGCCTATGTTTTTGCCACAAGTCCTGAATGTTCTGCTGAAGCAAAAAAGATAGGTAAAGGAAAACTTTATGCGCAATATATGAAAGATGTATCTCAGCCTTTATTAGAAAAAGGAATTCATCCTTGTATATGGGATGACATGATTCTTCATTATACTGACGCGCTCCCGGTAATTCCTAAGCAGTTTGTTATCTGGGATTGGAATTATTGGGATGGAGACTCCACACCACAAAAAGTAATGCTCTGGGAAAAAGGCGGATATGTTACAAAGGAACAAGTTACTGATGAAATTAAAAAAGAGTTTCCTGAAATAACAGATAACAATGGAAATCTCAGAGCATTTTATACAAGTGATGTTTTAAAGAGATTTGGCTTTGACGTTATGTTGTGCAGCTCGTCAAGGTCGCATGGTGATGCAGTATTTGCCGGGAGAGAAAATCTTCATGCTTCCAATATAATCGGTGCAGCTAAAAAAGTTGTTAATGATAATTTGCTGGGGACTTGCGTTACAAGCTGGGCAGTTAGAATCCCAAACTATGAAACCCAGGAAACATGGTTTTACCTTGCTCCTCTGATTATTAATAATACTAAGCTTTCTCACGATGAGCTTCTTTCAAAAAGTTGTGAGTATACTTTTGGTATTTCGAGTCTTGAAGCTGAGCATACTTTTGAAGATATCGGCTATCCATTTCCTTTTGTTGACAAACAATCAACTGGAATAGGATGGACAGGAATGAAAGATTCCAAACCGGCACCTCCGGGTTATATTAAAAGCCTAATCGAAAAATGGAAAACCAAAAATGATGGGACACAATGGAAAAACAATATTTCTTTGGTTGAATCTTCAACCGAAAAAATTTCCAAAGGAACAAACGAATTAAATAGTTTTATTCCTAAAGCCGAAAAAGGATTTGATGTTTTAGAGGCATGGAAGAAAGCTGCTTATTTTCAATACTGGGCTTCAATCGTTGCAAATGAAATCGTTAATAATGAATTAGGAAAACCTGTTAAAAATAAAACTGAAATTTTATCTCTTCTAAAAAATTTGAGAGCCGATTATAAAACATGGGCTGAAAACTGGATGACAACATCTTCGGCTGAAACGAATACCGGTTTAATTTACGATGCAATAATTAATTATTTCGAGAGTTTACAAAAATGATTTATTCTTTGAAACATGAACTTCTACTCTTAATTCCAGGAAATTATTATGCTTCTTACTTCTGCTGATTATATCGTCGTTCTTATATTTGCAATTCTTATGATTCTTCTGGGGATTTATTCTAAAAGTAAAGTAAAAAATACTGATGATTATTTTGCTGGTGGTAAAAGGGTTCCCTGGTGGATGGCCGCTATTTCGCATCACATGTCCGGTTACAGCGCTTTTGCTTTTGTTGGACATGCTACAATTGCTTATTTGTATGGCTTCAGCGTTTGGACTTTCTTTGCAGTGCCAATTTTCATTGCTATGATTATCGGCGCAAATGTTTGGGCCCAAAAGTGGGTAAAACTTAATGTTATTACTCCTATCCAATATCTTGAAAAAAGATTTAATCCATTAACACGACAATTGTTTGCATGGAGCGGTATCGGGATAAAATTTATTGATGAAGGTGTAAAACTTTATTCACTTGCAATTATTGTAACTGTCATAACCGGCTTTCCTTTGGAATGGGTAATTATTAGCTGCGGGGTTGTTACTGTGTTTTATGTTTTGTTCGGAGGATTGTGGGCAACAATGTTAACAGACTTTGCCCAATTCATAATTCAATTTGGTATGTCGTTCATTTTGGTTTACCTTACTTTAAATTTTGTAGGAGGCTGGTCTTCAATGTGGCATCATATGCCTGAAGGTCACACTTCATTTTTTAGTAAAGCCATTTCTCCATGGTTTTTAATTGTGTATACCGTTGTAATTATTCTTAGCTATAACGGCGGAACCTGGGGATTAGCGCAACGCTTTTATTCAATCGGTAAACCCAAAGATGCTAGAAAGGCGGCGTATCTTTCGGCTGCATTGTATTTGGTTTATCCATTGGCAATATATATACCGATGTGGGCGGCAAGACAGGTTGTTGGTACTGTTTCTAATCCTGAACAAACTTATGTGCTTGTTGCAGAAAAATTGTTTAGTTCATTTTCTCCAGGAATGATCGGTTTATTCGTGTCTGCTATATTTGCTGCAACCATGTCAATGATAAGTGCTGATTTAAATTCTTTGGCCAGTGTATTTACAAAAGATATTTTCCAAAGAACTATGAGCAAAAACGCAAATGACAAAATACTGCTTAAAGTTGGAATGATTTCCACAATAGTGATTGGAGTATTAACAATAGGTTCAGCCATTATTACCATTCAGCTTCACGGTGCTTTTAATGCAATGGTTGAATGGTATGCTGCGATATTAGGTCCTATCTCAGTTCCATTGCTTTTTGGAATGGTTTATAAAAGGGCAACCTGGCGGGGAGCAGTTACTTCGTGGGCATTAGGATTTTTAACTTTCATCGTAGTTAAATATGGTTATGCCGCAATTACCGGAATAGAAACCCCTTTTGCACTTTATACCGGAGCTGAGCTATTTGTTTCATTTGGCGTATTCTTTATTGAAGGTTTTATAAACAAACAAACGCCTGTAGAAAAACAAAATGTTGATGAGTTATTTTTACAAATTAAATAGATTTTTAAGAACTAAAATTTAGATGAATAATAAAATAATAATTAGAAACGGAAAAGTTCTTTTACAGGATGGATTAAAATCCGTTAATATTGTAATTGAGGATAGTTCAATCGTAAATATAGTTGAGCATCCGGATAACATTAAATCAGATATTGAAATCGATGCTCAAGGGAAATTCGTTTTACCCGGATTTATTGATGTGCATACAAACGGCATAGCTGGATTTGATTTAACCAATGGTGTCTATAACCTGGAAACGGGGGAATTTATTTCCGATAGAGATTCATATTTAAATGGCTTAAATAATGCATTGAAGGAATACGCAAGAACCGGAGTAACGCGGGCAGTACTTACAAGCTTAGCATCCCCTCTCGATCAATTAAAAAAGGTTTTTCATTTCGTGAATGAATACAAAAAGAATCACATTGATTCTCCCTGGAAAGGAGTCTTGGAAGGACTTTTTGTTGAAGGAACTTTCATGAAGCTGGTTGATTATCGAGGTGCGCATAACCCGGATTATTTTTATGAACCTTCTATCGAATTATTTAATGAACTGCAAAATGCATCGGGTGGATTAATCAAGGTTGTTAACGTTGTCCCCGAATGGGACGAGCCCGCATTTAATTTGATAAAATATCTTTTCGAAAAAAAGATTGTCTGCGCTGCCGGGCACACTGGTGCAATTGGTTTTCAATATGATAAAGCAATTAAGAATGGTTTGAGACTAGCAGTGCATTTTTTAAATGGCCCTACAGGTTCTTCAAGTAAATCTTTGGATGGCGGCGGGGCTGTAGAAAATGTTTTGAGAGCAAAGAATATGTATGTTGAAATAATTATGGATGGCTACCACGTAGATAAGGCTTATGTAATGGATACCATTAAACGAAAAGGTTTTGATAAAGTCTGCGCAATAACCGATAGCATGTTTTCCGCATCATTTAGTGAACTGAAAAAATTTAATATACTTGGTGTGAGCGGTGTTGTTAGTGAAAACGGTGAGTATTTACAAATTGCTGATAGAGAATATTCTTTGTTTGGAAGTATGTTAACAATGGATACAGCTTTCTCCAACGTTTTAACATGGCTTACAACTCCTATTGAAGGCATCTGGCATGCCATGCATCAGCCGCTGGAATTTGAAGATGCATTAATTAAAACTTCTAATTTATGCAGTAAAAATCCCGCCAAGATTCTTGGTATATATCAACCTGAATCAAAACAAGATAAAATGCCAGCAAAAAATTATACAGGAAGTATTGAAATAGGCAAATGTGCTGATGTGATTATTGCGGATATTGAAAAATTAAAAGATGGCTATAAGCTGAAGATAGAAAATGTTTTTGTTAAAGGATATCAAATATCATAACTGTTTTTAATGTGTTTTATAAAAAGGCACTAATATAAATTAGATTAAAGGAATAAAATCATTTGAAACCAATTTTAATAATTTTCATAAGTTTACTTTTTTTTACCAATAATAGTTTCTCTCAAAGTAAAGCGCGGTCAATGTGGGTTTGGAGCAGCACGTCAAGCATTATTGAATATCCATCAACCAGGGAAACTTTTTTTAACTTTTGTGCTAATCCTCCCGGCATGAATAACATAAATGCAATTAAAAATTATCCCGGGCCTATCACGTTACTTTTTATGTCTGCGCATGGATATGTTGTTGGTGATTCTATTCATAGAGCTAAGCTGCATTCTTTTTTAAAAGATGCTCATTCAAGGGGATTTAAAGTAGAATATCTGGATGGTGATAAGACCTGGGCAACTACTAACATGAGTTCCGGTGAACTATATATTGATTATTTAGTCAAATTTAATTCCGAAGCTGCGGATTCAACAGAAAAATTCGATGGCGTTCAATATGATGTTGAACCTTATCTTAATTCCGGCTGGTCTGATCCTTCCACAAGAGAAGATATCTGGAATGGTTTTATTGAACTTTTAACTTACTGTCAAACTAAAATCGATTCATTAAATGACGGCACATATTTCGGTGTTGCTGTTCCAAGATGGTATGACAGCACAACTGGATGGCTCAATAATAAATCCGGAATTTTTTATATGCGGCAATTAATGGATCTGATAGATTATACTGCCATCATGGATTACGTAGATAAGGCAGATAGAATTATTAAAGATGCCGGTGCGGAAATATTATATGCAGATCAAATTGGAAAGAGGGCCATTATAGGTGTTGAAACTCAGACGGTTGAACCGCCAACTTCTACTTTTTATGAAGAAGGGTGGGGAAACATGGAATCCAGTCTTTATGATGTTGATCAATACTTCAAAGATCATTCTGGTTATGATGGAATAGCTATTCATCATTATGATTACTATAAAAATTTTCCGCAGTGGGGTACGAGCGGAAAAGATATTAATCCCCCTGAATTAATTGATAGTAAATTTATAAATAACTCCGATTCAAGTTATTTCCAATTTCATATTGTTGATATTTGCGGAACCGGTTTGGATGCAGATTCAACCATAGTCGGTTCGGAAGTAATAAATGCTTCAGCGGGAAATGTTGCAGCGCAGGGAACCTGGATAAAAGATTCTTTAAACTATATTTCCTTTTATCCTGATGATACAATTCAAAATAATGATAATTTTACTTTTACTATTCATGCTGTTGATTCGACAGGTAATACAGTAGATATTGAAGATAATATCACCGCTATTCTTACTTCCTTAAATGATAATAATGGAAGTAAAATTCAGAAATTTAAACTGATGCAGAATTATCCGAATCCATTTAATCCAGTGACTAAAATAAAATTTAGTATAAACTCATCCGAGTATACTAAATTAAAAGTTTATGACACATTAGGGAGAGAGGTTAAGACTTTAGTTGACCGATTTTTATCGCCTGGTTATTATGAAATAAATTTTAATGGCAACAAATTATCCTCGGGAGTTTATTTTTATAAATTAAGTTCAGGCCCCAATAGTATAATTAAAAAAATGATTTTATTAAGATGAATGAAAATTCTATTATTTCAAATTTAGAACGAGAGATACAATGTTCGTCAATACGAATGTTCAAACATTTTTAATAAATAAGTTAGAAATAAAAATCTATTCTAATAGAAATGAATTGGGCAAAGCTGCCGCAGAAGAGGTTCGCAGTAAAATAATTAAAATAGCTAAATCCAAAAAAAATATCCGGATGATTTTTGCCGCCGCACCTTCGCAAAACGAAATGTTGCATGAACTCACTCAAATGAATGATATTCCCTGGGAGATTATAACTGCATTTCATATGGATGAATATATTGGATTGCCTTCAGAAGCTGAACAGTTATTCGGAAATTTCTTAAAAAGACAACTGTTTGGAAAAGTAAATTTCAAGTTTATAAATTATATAAATTCCAATCCTGAGAAAGTTGAAGAAGAATGCAAGAGATATTCGTATTTATTGAGTGAAGAACCGATCGATATTGTATGTATGGGGATTGGAGAGAATGGTCACATTGCTTTTAATGATCCGCCGTATGCAGATTTTAATGATGTTGAAAAAGTTAAAGTTGTTAGGCTTGATCAGATTTCCAGGCAGCAGCAAGTAAATGACGAATGCTTTTCTTCAATTGAAAATGTACCTCGAAAAGCAATTACATTAACGATTCCAATGCTTCTTTCTGCTGATAATATTGTTACAGTTGTACCTGGGAAGCTAAAAGCGAATGCAGTTGCCGAATCTTTACTTGGTAAAATTTCTGAATCATGTCCTGCCTCAATTTTACGAAATCACGGTAATGCTGTATTGTTTCTTGAAAATGATTCAGCTTCGATTTTTCAAAATAAATATTCTAAGGCAGAGTTGGATAATAATAAGGATTAATAATTATTATATACTTTTATTAGTAATCTTGATTGGGGACTTTTAAAATTTGTAGATTTTTTTGATTTAAAATGCTGATGCGAGAACAGCTGTATATTAAAATAATAATAGTGTCCAATCCTTCAAAACTATATTCAAATTGATTTGTAAACGCTTAAACTAAAAGAAAGTCATCTCATATGAGTCCACTAAAATATTTTAATATTTCATTTGCTATAATCTTATTTATAGCTAGCATTTCGTTCTCACAGAAAAGTCCCCAATCATTGAACTTAATGCCTCTGCCGGCAAAAATAGAAATTACAAATCAAGATTTTAAACTTGATTCTAATTTTACCGTTATAGTTACAGGCAATCCTGCTGAAAGAATTTATCCCGCAGCAAGCAGAATGCTTCGCAGGCTTTCGCAAAGAACGGGTATTTTTTTTACACAAGATTTTATAACTCATGAAACCAAAGTTGATAAACCTTCGATGATTATTGATGCTAAACAGCCTGGAAAAATTCAATTACACGAGGATGAATCTTATCAACTAACTGTTAACAAAGGTGAAATACATTTAACCGCTCAAACAGATATTGGTGCATTAAGAGGCATCGAGACATTTTTACAATTATTAAAAGTAAAAGAAGATGACTACTATATCCAGGGAGTGAATATACAAGATAAGCCAAGGTTTCCTTGGCGCGGATTGATGATTGACGCCAGCCGACATTTTATGCCCGTAGATGTAATTAAAAGAAATCTGGATGGAATGTCAGCAGTAAAACTGAATGTGTTCCATTGGCATTTAAGTGATGATCAAGGATTTAGAGTAGAATGTAAAACTTTTCCCAAATTAACCGGCATGGGTTCGGACGGATTTTTTTATACCCAAGCTCAAATAAAAGACATAATTAAATATGCAAATGATAGAGGAATCCGTGTTGTTCCAGAATTTGATTTACCAGGCCATTCCACAAGCTGGCTTGTAGGTTATCCTGAATATGCTAGTGCCCCGGGACCCTATAAGATAGAAAGGAAATGGGGAATTTTTGATCCAACTTTTAATCCTACTTTAGAAAAAACATATAAGTTCTTTGATGAATTTTTTAAGGAGATGTCAGAACTTTTTCCTGATGATTATATGCACATTGGTGGTGATGAAAACAATGGCAAGCAGTGGAATGCTAACCAGGAAATTCAACAGTTTAAGAAAGACCAAAATATTCCGGACAATCATTCATTACAAAGTTACTTTAATCAAAATCTGCTGGGTATTCTTACAAAGTATCATAAAAAAATGGTAGGGTGGGAAGAAATACTTCATCCCAATATGCCGAAAAATATTGTTATTCAGTCATGGCGCGGCGCTCAATCTTTAAAAGAAGCAGCAACAACCGGCTACCAGGTTATTTTATCAAAAGGATATTATATAGACCTCAATCACTCAACGGTTGATCATTATTTAATTGATCCCGATCCCGATAGTCTCAATTTAAAGGAAGATCAAAAAAAATTAATTCTCGGTGGTGAAGCCACAATGTGGTCCGAGTTTGTTTCACCGGAAAATGTTGATTCCAGAATATGGCCGAGAACAGCCGCTATTGCAGAAAGATTTTGGTCACCTCAAAATGTAAGAAACATTGATGATATGTATAGAAGGCTGGATGTAATATCGTATGAATTGGAAAACATAGGACTGATGCATATCAAAAACCAAAAGATGATGATTCGCAGATTAGCTGGAAACCATGATGTTATTGCGTTAACTAATTTTATTAACGTCATTGAACCAGTAAAAAATTATAATAGGAATCGGTATAGATCTGATTACACTTCTTTTTCACCTTTAACCAGAGTAGTTGATGCAGCAGTTCCTGATGCTGAAACTGCAAGAAATTTTAGAAACAATGTTAATGATTATCTTTTTAATACTTCGGATACACAAACTTTCGAGATAATAAAACAGCAACTAACAATTTGGCAAAACAACGATGTTGAGTTTGAAAAAGTAATTGAAAAATCTCCAATTTTAATGGAAGTTCAATCCATGTCAAAGGACCTTTCTATAATATCATCAATTGCATTGCAAGCTTTAGAATTTATTGATAATAATAAAACAGCCGATTCTGATTGGATAAATGAAAGTTTACTAGAAATTAATAAAGCCAGACTATCTCGAGGTCAAGTTGAGTTAATGGTAGTATCGCCAATTGAAAAGTTAATTGAAAAAGCAGGCAAGCATAAATAAAGATATTAATAGGTAAATAATTTATGACCAGAACAATTAGAGTAAATTAAAATTTGGTGCTAAAGGATTGGATTAGTTTTTATGTAAAATTTATCAGCCGATTGAATAATGGAAACACCAGCTGAAAATCTTTGGGGGGCATGGAGCAATACATATTGCTTATTAACCAGATCTTTTTTCAGAAAAATCATTTTCTTTGTTGCTATGAATGCTTGTGATTCTAAGCTAATGAAGTAGAATCCGCTTACAAATTGTTTACCACAATCATCAGAACCTTTCCAGGCTGCTGAATATTTACCAACAATCTTTGAAATTAAACTACACTAAAAAATCCAGTACAATAACGTCTTGTGCAAATTAAAATTGAATAAGAATTTGTATTTTGTACACATAAAATTATTTTTTTATTAGGCCACTACATCTGCACTAATTATGAATTTCGATTCAAGCCATAGAAGAAAAAATATCCTTACAGGTGAATGGATTTTAGTTTCTCCTCAAAGAGCTAAAAGGCCATGGCAGGGCAAAATAGAAAATTCTTTAAATTTAAAAAAGCTCGAATATGACCCAAACTGCTATTTATGCCCCGGTAATGAAAGGGTAAATGGGAATAAGAATCCTAATTACAAATCTACTTTTACTTTTGATAATGATTTTAGTGCTTTAGAAAAAAATGTTCATGAATTCCAAATCGATGAAAACGATCTTCTAATTGCAAAATCGGAAAAAGGAATTTGCCGAGTAATTTGTTTTTCACCACGGCATGATCTTACTCTTGCTGAATTAGAAAAAAATGAAATTGTTCAAGTGATAAATAAGTGGAAAGTTGAATACAATGAATTAGGGGCACTGCCCTATATAAACCATGTGCAAATTTTTGAGAACAAAGGTGAAATCATGGGATGCAGTAACCCTCACCCTCATGGACAAATTTGGGCGCAGGAAACAATTCCGGTTGAATCCCAAAAAGAGTTGAACAGCCAGTTAAAGTATTATAATGAAAAGAAAAGCTCTTTATTAATTGATTATGTAAATCTTGAATTGGAAAAAGGTGAAAGAATTATTTATGAGAATAAATCTTTTGTGTTGTTAGTTCCTTTCTGGGCAATCTGGCCGTTTGAAGTTATGATACTACCCAAAAGAGTAATTCAAAATATTAATCAATTTACCAATGAAGAAATTGAACTCTTCGCCGATATTATAAAGGTAGCTACAGTTAAATACGATAATTTATTTGAAAATTCATTTCCATATTCTGCTGGAATTCATCAGGCTCCTACTGATGGGAATGTGCATGACGAATGGCAATTTCATATGCATTTTTATCCGCCCTTGTTAAGATCATCTTCTATTAAGAAATTTATGGTGGGTTATGAGATGCTTGCCAATGCGCAGCGAGATATCACTCCCGAAAAAAGTGCGGGAATATTGAAAGAACTGTCAACCGAACATTATAAGTGCATCTGAAAATGAATATTGAATTAACCTCTTTGCTAAATAAGCTATATAACTATAATGATGATGAACAGTTAAAAAGATATAAAAATCTTCTCGAATTATTTAATCAAAAATA
>CAZRMA010000105.1:3676-10614 GCA_964600655.1 uncultured Ignavibacteriaceae bacterium | reverse complement strand
GTTTAACAAGAATTTCTGTCATTGATTTTTAATATGGATTTTTACGTCATTCTGGAATTCTAGTTTCCCTGAAACTCCGCGATTTTATTTATTTGAATGTATTTATAACAAGTGCAAATATAAGCTGAAGTGGTTCCTTCCAAAAGGGCATAGAGGATTTTTAGTTCGTAAAATAAAACTTAGTAAAACAAAATATAACTTATTTTAATTATGTTGAGAAATCTCTCCAACCTCCTTGCCGAATGAATTCGTTCTGTAGGCAGGCTTATTGAAGGCCGACATTAACGATTAAATTCATATTTCGATAAGCTGCTGCTAATTATTTCTGCTCAACTCTTAATAAACTAAAATTGTCTGCCAAAGGTATAGTCCCACTTTGTGGCGGTTTACTTTAGGATTTGCTTTTATCAAGGTGATACCGAAGTGCCATTTTTATACAAAGTAATAGCTGCTTCTTAGGTATTGATTTTACCACAGGTAAAATTATTGCCCTGTTTTTTTCAAATTTTAGATCATCTGCAAAAAGCATTCTGAAAGTACTAATTAAATTAGTATTACAACTTACATAGATCCCAATTTGGTGAGGGGTCTTTGGTTTCCAGTCAATTCTGATAGTCGTTCCGCTTTTTGTTTTTGATGTCAGAAAGGCCGGTTCACCCCATTTTAATGTTTCTTCAATTTCACCTACACCATCAGTTGTTTTTGCCGCTTCGTAAATCAAATTTCGAAGGCTTTCCATCTTCGGTCTGATATGTTTTGGATATGAATTAAATTTTTGTTTAACAATATTATTCATAGATGCTCTTTAAAATATTTTCAAAATGTGTCACAACTAAAACGGTGTGAATTTTAATTACTTTAAAGCTATATATTTTTTATAAATCGTTTTAATAAATTATCTGCGGCAATTTTGTAAACTTCATGCGCTGCCTGTTCTTTAATCTCTTTTAATGCCTGTTCATTCATTCCATTTGGAGTTGATGCTTGTTTTAAAGATTTATTAAAATCTATTTTATTTTCTTTTTTCAGTTGTGATATTACTGAATGATACATATCCACAATATAATTATTCGCTGTGATTTCATTTACACCATTCGAGTTAGCCCAGGCACTTAATTCTATGAGTAAATCATAAAATGATGCGATAAATCCAGTCAAGGTCCATAAGGTATGAAGCTGGTTTTCAGTATCTACAATAAACGGCTGGCCGATAAAGGTAAATATTTTATCTACAGTTTTATCTGAATTAAAAATTGGTATGGGGCAATTATGATTAGCAGCAGTAGGTAAGGGAATAGCCCGGCATATTTTTGCTGCAGGGGCAGCAATTTTAGTCAACTCTGAAAGTTCTAAAAACGGAATAAATGATACCACAGTGTGAGTATCTTTAAAATTTAAATTATTTAGAATTTCTTTTGCCTCATTGGGCCTGACTGAAATAAATATAATATCAGATTCATTTAAAACTTGTTGATTGCTCTCCAGTTGCTTTACATTAGAAAATGTATTTGATAAGTAGATCGAGTTTTCTTTATTCCTTGGAGATAAATTAATAATTGTATTTTCAATATTTGAAGTGCATAATCCTTTTATAACAGCACTTGCAATTTCTCCTATTCCAATAAAACCTAATTTCAATTTTAATTTTCCTCTTAAAAAGACTAAATAAAGCCTAACAGTTTGTGGATCAGTCGTCTGTATTTACCGAAGCGGATTCAGGCTGGCAGATTCAATTGACAATCTGATTATGAGTTCATAATTAATAATGATTTACTATGCTGTAACGGCAAGACCGTGACAGCATAGCAGTGATAAGCTAAAATTCAAATTCCTGGCATGATAAATCTTTGACAGATGTTAATCATTTCTATTATAGATAACATTTCCATCAAAAACAGTCATATCAACTTTAACGTCTTTAATTTTAACAGGATCAATTGTTAAAATATCATCAGCAAGTACGACAAGATCAGCAAATTTTCCTTTTTCAATACTTCCTTTTTTATCTTCTTCGAATGCAGCATAAGCATTATTGATGGTATAACATTTAATTGCTTCTTCCACGCTTATTTTTTGTTCGGGAACCCAGCCATCAGGATTTTTACCGTCTAGGGTTCTGCGTGTAACAGCAGCGTAAATACCAAGCAAAGGATTAATCGGTGCTACAGTCCAATCACTTCCAAAGCAAAGAGTAATTCCATCATCAATAAAATCTTTGAACCTGTACATATCATGTATTCTTTTAGGCCCAATTCTTTTTTCAGCCCACACTCCATCATCAATAGCATGATAAGGCTGGCATGAAGCTATCGTGCCGGTTTCCTTAAATAAAGAAAGGTCTTCAGTCCGCACATGTTGAGCATGTTCAATTCTAAATCTTCTATCCCATTTTGGATTTTGTTCGGCAATTTCTTTATACATATTCAAAATATAAAAATTAGCCCGGTCTCCAATTGCATGAGTGCTTATTTGAAGTTTATGTTTATCTGCATCTAATGACCATTTTTTTAATCTGCCGTCACTTACTATATCATTAGGTAAGCCGGTAGTCAAAGTATCCTGATCATAACGTTCAAAAAACCAAGCGGTACTGGAACCAAGTGAACCATCTGCAAAAGCTTTTAGAGAACCCAAAACTAATTTATCAGAACCATGTGCATATTCAATTCCTTTATCAATTAAATCTTTGTAACGCGCAATGGGGTAACGTGTATAAATTCTGCAGGTTAACTTATTCTCTTTCTCCAATTTTTGATAAATCTTTAAATCTTCCGGCATAGTTATATCTTGAATACTTGTAACCCCTAATGGTTTTATGTGATCCATCGCAGTTAAAGCAGCTTCATAGTATTCATCTACAGACGCATCGGGAATAATGGAATAAACCAAGGACATTGCATTATCTTTAAGCACACCGGTTGGTTCTCCGGTTTTGGGATCTTTAACAATCAAACCGCCATCGGGGCTTTCTGTATCTTTTGTAATTCCGGCAAGCTTTAATGCGTATGAATTTGCCAAAGCCATGTGCCCATCAAATCTATCCACAAAGACTGGAGTATTTGGAGTAAAATTATCAATCATTTCTTTGGTGGGGAGATCCTTTACTTCCCATGCTTCATGATCCCAATTGCCGCCTGTAACCCATTTACCTTCACGTGCAGCAACATAATCTTTCAAAATATTCTCAAACTCGGTTGTTGACTTAGCCGGACGAAGGTCTATTCCTTGAAGATAAAACCCTCCGCTTACAAAATGAGTATGGTCATCAATAAATCCGGGAAGCATTAATTTTCCTTTTAGATCAATTACTTCTGTGGAATTGGTGACTAGCTTTTTTGCTTCTTCATTTGATCCAACGAATAAAATTTTATTTCCTTCGGTTACTACTGCTTCAGCCATTGGCTGCTTATCATTTACTGTATAAATCTTACCATTTATGAATGCCTTCATATTGCTCTGCCCATAATTTGAATTATAAAAAATTGTTAATAAAACCACCAGAAAAGTTTTGAAGAGCTTCATGTTAAAACTCCAGCGCTTGTTAATTTCGAAATAGTTTTGATTGATTATTAGCAGTTTATCTAAATTGATTGAAGTTCAATCATTATTCTGCTTATTTAAGTTAACCATTAATCAATTAAGAATAAACCGTTTTAATTAATTTGTATATATGTTGGAAATCGTAGCAAAATATAATTAAGTTCGAAGAGGGAAATTTTTAATCTTCTTTAAATAAAAATCAAAATTTATGACTTTAGATGTATTAATTTTTGCAGCTCACCCCGACGATGCAGAACTGTCTATGGGGGGAACAATTGCCAAATTTTCAAAAAATGAATTAAAAGTAGGAATAATAGACTTTACCAGGGGAGAACTTGGAACCCGCGGAACTCCGGAGACAAGACAAAAAGAAGCATTTCTATCCGGTTCAATTCTTAAAATATCCATGCGCGAAAATTTGATGATTCCGGATGGCGGAATTGAACACAGCAAAGAAAATTTAATTAAAGTAATCATGGCCATAAGAAAATACAGGCCGAAAATACTCTTTGCACCATATTTTAATGATCGTCATCCCGATCATATTGATGCCAGCCATATTGTTAAACGAGCCATGTTTTCATGCGGATTAACAAAAATAAAAACCTTTGATAAAGAAGTTCTGCAGAATGCATATCGCCCGCAAAAGCTTTATTACTATATGCAAACTTACACCTTTGATCCTTCATTTATTATTGACATAAGTGAATGTTTTGAAACAAAAATGAAAGCAGTTAATGCATACGGTTCGCAATTCCATAATCCAAAAAGTGTAGAGCCCGAAACATTTATAAGCAAGCCCGGATTTATAAATTACATAAAATCACGCGCAGAGTTTTATGGTTTTCAAATCGGGAAACATTACGGTGAACCATTCTATTGTGAAGAAGCTGTTGAGTTGGATTTGGTTGAAATTTTGAAGAAGTAAAATATTCGTATCAAAAAAATCTCCGAAGTGGAAAATACTTCGGAGATAAAAGATTAATAAACTAAATTATTTTTCAGCAACATTTACTTTTGAATTATCTGTCTTGAATGCAACCAAATTATGGCCAATCATTTTAACTTCATAAGTTTTATCATTATTCAGCAGCATAATTTTACCATCAACTATTTTCTCTTGAATTAATTTTCCGTCCGGCATAACCAGCATAGTTTTGTCTCCAACTTTTTTTACGGGCCATAAATTTCCATCTGGCATTTTCAAACCTTTAGTATTTGTACCTTCCATTTTAAATGTAGACCCTTCACCTGCGCTTTTTGTTAATAGGATTGCATCGCTATCAAAACTGCCATCGTACATTTTGGCATCCGCTAATATTTTTTGATCTTGCATACTGACACCAGGCAGAACATTATTGGAGTTGTCTTTATTAGTTGAGACCTGTGCCGTTTTGTTTGAGTTATTTTTGTTCGTCTTTTCAGTAGTTTGATCATTCTTATTTTGACCGCATCCCACGATAAGAAATGCCAAAATTGTGAAAATTAAAAATAGCTTTTTCATTTTATCCTCACCTTTTATTTCAAATATACAATAAGAAGATACAGCTATTGTTTATCGAACTATATCACACAGCGCACAGTATTGAATAAATAAAGTCTAATAAATGATAAAAGAAGCGTTTATGATTAAATGTTTACTAATTGATTGTCTATTTTATTTTCGCTCTCCTCAATCGCAGCGAATTAGAGACGACACTAACAGAACTCATTGCCATTGCTGCAGCCGCAAACATTGGATTTAATAATCCTAATGCAGAAATTGGTATGCCTATAACATTGTAAATAAACGCCCAAAAAAGATTCTGCTTAATCGTGCCAATTGTTTTGTGAGATAGATTTATTGCGTGCACAACTCCTCTTAGGTCGCCGCTAATTAAAGTAATATCGGCCGCTTCGATTGCGATGTCTGTTCCAGTTCCAATCGCAATTCCAACATCAGCTTGAGCTAGAGCAGGGGAGTCATTTATTCCGTCGCCAACCATTGCAACAATCTTTCCTTGTGATTGAAGCTCTTTTACCTTATTCGCTTTATCCTGTGGGAAAACTTCTGCAATAACATTATCTATTCCAGCTTCTTTTGCAATTGCTTTTGCAGTTTGTTCATTGTCGCCGGTAATCATTAAAACTTCAATGTTCTTTTTCTTTAATTGTGCTATTGCTTCTTTGGCATTTGAATTTAAAGTATCTGCAATTGCGATTATTCCGGTTAACTTATTATTGATTGAAATATAAATTGGGGTCTTTCCTTCCGAAGCAAGCCGAATTGATTTTTCTTCATAATTATTATCTGCTGAGGAAGAATGCTTTTTTATGAATGATAAATTACCGATAGCAATTTCATCACCAGAGACTTTAGCCGTAATTCCTGAACCGGTTGTAGAAAGAAAATCTTCTACTTCACTTAAACTGACTGAATTATTTTTTGCGTATTCAACAATAGATTTTCCCAAAGGATGTTCAGATTTATTTTCAACTGAAGCTGCTTTTTGAATTATCAGATTTTTATCAATTCCATTCAAAGGGATTATATCTGTTACAACTGGATTCCCGGTGGTTACTGTTCCGGTTTTATCAAGAACTACAGTTGTAATTTTATTTGCACGTTCAAGACTTTCAGCATTTTTAATTAATATTCCATTTGAAGCCCCTACACCCGAACCAACCATAATTGCTGTAGGAGTTGCCAAGCCAAGTGCACATGGACAAGCAATAATCATTACGGCAATAAAGTTAATCATTGCCTGGTTAAAAGGAATTCCAACTATGAAAAACCAAACTAAAAAAGTAATTGTTGCAATACCAATTACAGTTGGAACAAACACTGCAGCTATTTTATCAGCCAAACTTTGAATAGGTGCTTTCGAGCCTTGAGCATCTTCGACCAATTTTATTATTTGCGAAATTACTGTTTCTTTCCCAACAGCAGTTGCATTGTATTCAATACTGCCGTTGTTGTTAATTGTACCGCCTATAACTTTGTTATCCACAGTTTTATCAACCGGAATACTTTCCCCCGTAATCATAGATTCATCAATTGAAGTTGAACCTTTTGTAATTATTCCATCGACCGGAATTTTTTCACCTGGCCGAACAATAATAATCTCATTCTTTTGAACATCATTTATATTTATATCAATCTCATTACCGGATCTAATTACTCTTGCGGTTTTAGGCTGGAGTCCGATTAATTTTTTTATTGCGGTAGAGGTTTTTGATTTAGCACGAGCTTCAAGCAATCTTCCCATTAAAATTAAAGTGACAATTGTAGCAGCAGTATCAAAATAAATATGCTGCCCGGCATCACTTATTGATAATAAAGCAGGAAATAAAACAGCAATTGTACTATAAACATAAGCCGTGCCTGTACCGACAGCAACAAGTGTATTCATATCTGC
>CAZRMA010000105.1:0-3576 GCA_964600655.1 uncultured Ignavibacteriaceae bacterium | reverse complement strand
AATGTTTTAATTTTTCCAGTTTCCATTTTAAAATCTTACCTTAATTTGAAGTTACTTTATAACCTGCTTCTTCAATTGCATCTATAATTTTTTGATTATCTATTTGATTTTCATCAAACTCAACTTTTGCTGAACCGATTTTTACATTATCTATTTTTAGGTTTTCTATTTTTTGCAATTCTTTTTTAACTGCCATTACACAGTGACCGCAAGACATTCCTTCAATTTTAAATTCTTTTTGAGTCATTTTAATTTTTCCTTTTATAATTAAGAATAATTCTTTATCCGTAACAAAAGTAATTATTCTTAAAGAGGAAAGCGTTATACAATTTTAAAAAAGTGTTATAAAATTATTGGCTTTGAGAATAGTACTTTAAGGGAGTATTTGATCGATTGGTTTTCTTTCCTTGTATGTAAGCTCTTTAAATTGGCTGGCCGTTAATCCCGTAACTTTTTTGAATTGATTAGAAAGGTGCTGGACGCTGCTGTAGCTCAACTGATAAGCAATTTCACTTAATGTTAATTCTCCATATTTAAGCAGCTCTTTTGCACGTTCGATCTTTTGAAGAATAAAAAAATGCTCAATTGTAATATTTTCTATTGAAGAAAATAAGGAACTTAAATAATTATAATCATACCCAGTTTTTTCTACCAACACCTTTGATATATTTTTATCTTTATCCTTTTCAGAATCATTATAAATGTGCTCAATGACTATAATTTTTATTTGTTCAATGGTTTTAGCTTTTTTATCTTCAATCAACTCAAAACCGTTTTCGGTTAAAACATTTTTTATTTTAGTTATAGGCAAATCTTTCTCTTCACCGCTTACAATTGCTTCTCCGAGAATTATGCTTCTAACATCTATATCTAATTTTTCTAATTCTTCTTTTACCACTTTTATGCATCGGTTGCAAACCATATTCTTAATGGTTAATGTAGTAACTGCATGTTCTTGGTTTAATTCACTTTTGTTCATAACGATATAAAATTTTATTTAAATGAGTTTTAATTAAATGAAGTATAATTAAAAATTCAAGTTAATGTGATAGGCAAATAAAAAAGCATATCATGTAATAATTTGCCCGATAAGCTTGTTATAATGAATTTGGAAATATCATTATTGTAGATCACGATTTTAAGCTTAAAAAATGCAAGGATTTTATACTATAATTTCTTTTTCAATAATTATTTTAATTAAATTTACTACCTAAAATTCCCATTAAAGAAAAACAAAATTACACATGAAGTTTGATCGAAAAAATCTGACTGATGATTTTTTAATTAATTTATATAGTAAGATTATTCTCCCAAGGTTAGTCGAAGAAAAGAAACTTAAACTGCTGCGTCAAGGTAAAATTACTAAATGGTTTTCCGGCATGGGTCAGGAAGCAATTGCAGTTGGTTCAACATTAGCTATGCAGGAAGATGAATACATTTTGCCAATGCATAGAAATTTGGGGGTATTCACTTCACGAAAGATCTGGCTTCACAAATTATTCTCGCAGTTTCAAGGAAAGGCAAACGGATTTACAAACGGAAGAGACCGCTCTTTTCATTTCGGATCAAATGAACATCATATAGTTGGTATGATTTCACACTTAGGCCCGCAGCTTGGAGTAGCGGATGGAATTGCATTATGGCATTCAATTAAAAAAGAAAAAAAATGCATATTAGTATTTACCGGGGACGGCGGAACAAGTGAAGGAGATTTTCACGAAGCTTTAAATGTTGCCGCAGTTTGGAATTTGCCTGTAATATTTATGATCGAAAACAATGCTTACGGATTGTCAACTCCCATTAATGAACAATACAAATGCAAAAATTTAATTGACAAAGGAATTGGTTATGGTATAGAAGCCGTTCAAATTGATGGTAATAATATTTTAGAAGTTTATTCTACCGTTAAAAAATATTCTGACGAAATTAGAGAGAACCATCGTCCGATTTTAATTGAGGCAATAACATTTAGAATGCGTGGGCATGAAGAAGCTTCCGGAACAAAATACGTCCCTAAAAATTTAATAGAGGAATGGGCAAAAAAAGATCCAATTATTAATTATGAAAAATATTTGAAATCAATTGGTCTAATTGATAATAATCTTATTTCTGAAACAAGAAATAATTTAAAAATGCTAATAGATAAGGAATGGGAGTTGGCACAAATGGATAGCGACATTATTCCTGACACTAAAAAAGAATTAAGTGATGTTTATTCTCCATTTGATCAAAAAGTTATTTCAACCCCATATAAAAAAGTAGCTAATAAAAGATTTATTAATGCAATTTCCGATGCACTAAATGAGAGCATGGAAAAATATTCAAACTTAATAATTATGGGACAGGATGTAGCCGAATACGGAGGAGTGTTTAAAGTTACCGATGGGTTTTTAAAAAAGTTTGGCAATGATAGAATTAGAAATACACCTTTGTGTGAATCTGCTATAATCGGCGCGGGATTAGGTTATTCGATTATGGGAGGGAAGTCTGTTATTGAGATGCAGTTTGCAGATTTTGTTTCCAGTGGATTTACTCAAGTTGTTAATAACCTTGCTAAAACTCATTACAGATGGGGACAAAATGCCGATGTTGTAATTCGTATGCCGACTGGTGCTGGAGTGGCTGCCGGGCCATTTCATTCGCAATCAAATGAAGCCTGGTTTTTTCACACTCCGGGATTAAAGATTGTTTATCCTTCAACTCCGTTTGATGCAAAAGGATTATTAAATGCTGCAATTGAAGACCCAAATCCAGTTATGTATTTTGAACATAAAGCACTTTACCGATCTATCTCCGATGAAATTCCTGATGATTACTATACAGTTGAAATTGGAAAAGCCAAATTAGTAAATAGCGGGGAAGATTTATCGATCATTACTTATGGAATGGGAATGCATTGGGCAAGGGAAATTTTAATTGAATTTCCCGGAGTTTCAATTGATCTTCTTGATTTAAGAAGCCTGACTCCCTGGGATAAAGAGGCAGTCAAAAAATCAGTTATTAAAACAGGAAAAGTTTTAATTCTTCATGAAGATACTCTAACCGGTGGAATTGGAGGAGAAATATCAGCATGGATTTCAGAAAATTGTTTTGAATATTTGGATGCCCCAATTCTAAGATGCGCAAGTTTAGATACGCCGGTTCCTTTTAATTCAAATCTTGAAAGAAATTTTTTAGCGAAGAACAGATTAAAGGAAAAAATCCTTCAACTTATAAATTATTAATATTCACTTCAGTAGCAGCATCTTCTTTACACGTACAAAATATTGTAAGATTAATTGATTTATTTTTCAATTTGAAAAACAGAATCCAATACAGTTCCATCAACCCATTTAACAATAGCAACAACTTTATCCTTATTTACTTTTGGTTTTGATGGAACGCCGCCGCAGATTTCATCCACTTCTTTTTTTATTTCTTGTATTGTTTTTACAGGCAGTGAAGAATTTTTAACTGCTTTCAATAAATCTTTTCGTTTCGGATTTATTGCAATTCCTCTTTCAGTTATAATCACATCAATCAATTCTCCAGGCCCGCAAAGAGTTGTAACTTCATCAACAATAACAGGAATTCTAT
>CAZRMA010000104.1:0-10624 GCA_964600655.1 uncultured Ignavibacteriaceae bacterium | reverse complement strand
ACTATCTACAAACCTTCGAGAATGATACTGTAAGATTTAAAATCGGATTATCGTATTCAATGATGCAGAAATATTTTAATGCACAAAATTCATTTGCAAAGATTCAATCCAATTCACCACTTTATAGAATGTCTAAACTCGAATTTTACAAAGCTTCTTTCCAAAATGATGAAAGCAATTTTAGAAATGAATTTGATAGCAGTCAGATAATCACAATGAATAAAAATGCATTATTAAAGCTTTATAATTATTCCTTTTTGTATAATGGTAATAACATTCCTTTGAAAGATAAATTTTTATCAATTTATACTGATGACGAAAAAAATGATTTGAAGAACTTTTATAACTTCAAAATTGATCCTCCAACAAAATCACCGGTGTTAGCTTCAATTTTGTCGGCAATAATACCAGGTTTGGGAAAAATCTATTCGGATCAAATCGGAGATGGGATAACTTCATTTGTTGCCACTGGTTTGCTGGCATTCCTGGCTTACGACAATTTCCATGCAAATCATAAATTCAGAGGCTGGTTGTTTACTGGATTGGGCGGATTATTTTATGCAGGAAATATTTATGGTTCGGCTGCAGCTGCCCAGATTTACAATGCGAAACTATTTTTTAATTTTAATTCTAATTTGAAGATTTATTTAGAGAATAAAAATTATTTTATACCTCAAGTAAATTTTTGTAATTGATAAATCGATTTTATGAAAATCTTCTTAATAACTATATTTTTTCTATTCATTAGTACAAAGTTAATTTATACTCAATCAGCTGATTTAGAAGAACAGTTCAAAATTGCTCAAAGACTTTTTGATGAAGAACAATATTTTGATGCAATTACGGAATTTAAAAGACTATTATTTTTTGATAATGAAAATGAGTATACTTTTACAGCTAATTTTATGATTGGAAAGTCATATAAAATGGGAGCGAAAATTTCTGACGCGATAATTTATTTTACAAAAGCAGAGATAGCTGCAGCAAATACGAATGATATCTATAATTGCAGGATAGAAAAAATACGATGCAACATTTTGAGAAGAACAACTGAAAACGCAATGCATTTATTAGATGAAATTGAGTCAGATAAAAGATTTGTTAATAAAATTAATGAAGTATATTTCTGGCGCGGCTGGACAAACATCTTTTCAGATAATTGGGAAGAAGCTTCAGAACATTTTATGAAAAGTAAGAAAGATACAATTCTTTCAAATTTTTGTAAAAAGGTAGACGAAAAAAAATATTCTGTTGTTTTTGCTTCCATAAGTTCGGTTTTTATTCCGGGTTCCGGGCAATTTTATACTGGACATTATCTAAGCGGATTACTTTCTTTGGGATGGAATGTTTTATGGGGGTATGTAACCGTTAATGCATTTGTGGATAACCGAATTTTTGACGGATTTGCAGTAGCAAATTTATTGTGGTTAAGATTTTATAATGGTAATTTACAGAACGCTAAAAAATTTGCTGAAGAAAATAATTTAGAAATTACCAATCAAGCTTTATATTATTTACAATATCAGTATAAAGGATTAAAACCATAATCGTAGTATTTTTATTAGAAAAAATGACTATGATATATTGAAAAAAATTAAATATATTTTTAATCATTAACCTGAATT
Organism: uncultured Ignavibacteriaceae bacterium; assembly: GCA_964600655.1. Classification (GTDB taxonomy): domain Bacteria; phylum Bacteroidota; class Ignavibacteria; order Ignavibacteriales; family Ignavibacteriaceae; genus CAVSWT01. The sequence continues at coordinate 8,999 of CAZRMA010000104.1, read as the reverse complement.
GATTTTAAATTAATATAGTAAACCATTTGGGAGGTTTAATGAAAAAAGGGACACAAATTGGCTGTGCTGTTGGGGGAGTAATTTTAGTTATTCTGGTAGCCATGGTTATTTGGGGAATTAGTTCTTATAATCGGCTTGTTCAATTGAATGAAAATGTAAATGAAGGATGGAGCCAGGTTGAAAATCAATATCAAAGAAGAACAGATTTAATCCCCAATTTAGTTAATACTGTTAAAGGCTACGCAAATTTTGAACGAGGTGTTTTAACGGATGTAACTAATGCAAGAGCTAAAGTCAGCCAGATGCAAGTTACTCCTGAAGTGTTAAATGATCCGCAGGCATTCCAAAAATTTGAGCAGGCACAAGGACAATTAAGCGGTGCATTATCGAGATTATTAGTTACAGTAGAGAATTATCCCAACCTAAAAGCAAATGAAAATTTTCTTCAGCTGCAGGCACAGCTTGAAGGAACGGAGAATCGAATTTCGGTAGAGAGAAGAAGATTTAATGAAGTGGTTAGAGATTATAATACCAATATTAAAAGATTCCCAACTGCTATGATTGCCGGCATTACGGGATTTGGTGAGAAACAATACTTTAAAGCTGTTGCTGGAGCTGAGACGCCGCCAAAGGTGCAGTTTTAATGCATAAATTATTCATCTTAGTTTTATTTTTTATTTCAGTTAGCTTTAGTCAAGGTACACGCAAATATTCCAATTTAACTAAGTGGATGACTGATAGTACGAATACAATTACTAGTTCTCAGCTGCAAGAATTAAATTATAGATTAAAAACTTATCAAGATACAACTAGCAACCAGCTGGTGGGACTAATGATTTCCACTTTGAATAATTATCCCTTAGAATATTATTCAGAAGAGGTTGCAACTCAAAATAAAATTGGAACAAAGGAACATGATAACGGTGTTTTAGTACTTGTAGTAAAAAATGATCATAAAGCGAGGATAGAAGTTGGATATGGATTAGAAGGGGCTTTGCCCGATGCATTAGCAAGTTCGATAATAAGAAATGTAATGATTCCTCAATTCAGAAATGATAATTACTATGCAGGAATAAGTGCTGGGATGAATGCAATAATAAAAACAATTGCCGGGGAATATAAAGCAGAAAACAATAATAATTCTGATAATGACTCTCACCATGGATCATTTGTTGTAATACTAATGATCATATTTTTCATTTTCAATTTTTTTAGACGCGGTGGACGCGGGAGTGGGCGAGGAGGATTCATATATTATGGTGGAGGAATTGGCGGAAGTGGAAGCAGCAGTTTTGGCGGTGGAGGCTTTAGCGGAGGTGGTGGTTCCTTTGGTGGGGGCGGAGCCAGCGGCGGATGGTAAATAATTTATTCTTATACTGCATTGATGTTTAAAATATGTTTTTGTAAAATTCCCCTCGCTTGAAAAAAATATTATTGATAAATCTCTCTTTCTCATTATTTCAAAATTCATAAGTTTATTTAATAAGGAGTGAAAATAAATGGCAATAATGATAACTGAAGAATGCATTAATTGTGGCGCTTGCGAACCTGAATGTCCTAATACGGCAATCTATGAAGGGGGGGCTGAATGGGAGCTTCAAGACAAAAATTATGGAGAAAATGATGCAGCTCCAAGCGGTTCAACAGAATTTTTTTCAACAGAATTTTTCTATATTGTTCCTGATAAATGTACTGAATGTAAAGGATTTCATGACGAGCCTCAATGCGCAGCTGTATGTCCAGTTGACTGTTGCATTCCAGATCCTAAACACGTTGAAGATGAAGAGACTTTATTAAAAAGAAAAGAATATTTGGATGGAATTGGCAGATAATAGAATTTGATAAACAATTTTTTTAGGGTGCTTTTTACAGTACCCTTATTTTTTTAAGTGTATAAAATATCAACATTCAAAAAAGAGAAAAATCATTTCTTAATTCCCACGATTGAAAAATAACAAATCAAAAATCTATTCTAATCAAATAAAAATTGATTGAATACGAAAGAATTCATCCAGAGTTTCTGGCATAAAAATCGTATTTATATATGTAACAACAGAAAATGTTGAAAAATTTTATATAATTACTGAACCCCTAATTGAAATAATAGGAGACCAAAACAATGGCATTAAAGATAACCGACGAATGTATAAATTGTGGAGCTTGTGAACCAGAATGCCCTAATAATGCAATTTATGAAGGTGGAAATGATTGGGAACTTGATGGAACTTCTTATGGCGAAAATGATGCGGCTCCATCTGGAAAAACCGGCTTTTATTCAAATGATTATTTTTATATTGTTCCAGATAAATGTGTTGAATGCGACGGAACTCATGAATCACCTCAATGCGCAGAAGTTTGTCCTGTTGATTGCTGTGTAACAGTTGAATAAAAATTAAAATTATTATTTAGGGGAGATCAGTAATAAGGGATTGTAAGGGGAAAGATTGACGGGGGATTTGGATTGACACAAAAAGGGAGCTAAAAGGGCATCACATATGTGATGCCCTTTTTAGTTTTAAAAGGGCATAGAAAATAACTCGCATTTATTAACACCCATAGATTAAAAACGAATTAACTAATTTTACTGAATTTGACTTCAATATTATTTCATAATAGTTAAGTCTTATAAAAAATCTATTAGATAATTTATCTTATAGATTTTAAATCTAACTATATCACAAATTATATAATAGGTGATAAGGATAACAACTGATAATTCAATTAAAACTAAATGAATTCAATTCATGTCTAAATATAAAGCAAAAAATGTTTTGCTAAAAAATTTTATTAAAAAATGAATTTAGACATAGGAGATAAAAAAATGAAAAAATATAGTGTTATTCTTAAAATAATGTTTTTGGGATTTGTTTTTATTTTGTATGCTTCGAGTTATTTATTTGCACAAGAAAATAATAAATCACTTAAAACAATAAAAATTTACGTTCAATATAACCTGGCAAAAGATGGCTTAATGGATAACAATGATATTAATGTTCGTGTTGTAAATAAAAATATTTTATTAGATGGTATGGTCAAAACAATTGCGGATAAAAAAGAAGCCGCAGAGGATGCAGAAGCAGTTAGTAGCGATTATAATGTTGTTAATAACCTGAAAATTGCTCCGACTGATATGCTACCTGTAAAAATAGTAAAAGAAGTGATGCACAATATTTATGGCAATACATTCTATAGCGTTTTCGATTATGTTAATGCAAAGTATCATAATGGAGTAATTACTCTAAGCGGATATGTGCATCTTCCATGGTATAAAAAAATATTTCAAAAAGAAGCTGAGAAAGTTCCCGGTGTCATAAAAATAAATAATAAAATTAAAAAAACTTTTGGCCCCGGAAAACTAGGAATTACGGCAGCAAGATATATTTACAGCGATCCTGAATTTCAAGGTTACGCATTTTCAGCAAATCCGCCAGTTCATATTATTGTAAATAACGGAAGGGTACTTCTATTTGGAAACGTGAATTCAGAAGTTGAAAGCAGCATGGCAGCCAATATAATTAGGTTTAAAACCGATGCATTTAATGTTGTAAATAATTTATCAATTCATTCAAATGGTAGATCATGATTAAAATCGAATCGTAAAATAATTTTCTAAAAATAGTTTAAAGTTTATTCATATTTTAGATTAAAAATTAATTTGAATGTATCTATTTAATGTTTCTTTTTCATTATGGATTTCATCTAAATAAAAAATGTATTAAATTATTTTATAATCCAGTTATAAAAATAATTAAATATAAAATCCTTGAAAGGGTAAACAAATGTTAGCTCAAGGCTCTTACGAGAAAGCAAGAATGTATATCAAGACACAAGAAAAAAATCTTGAGAAAATAAATATTAAAACAGGAGTTTGCGTTACTATATCTCGTGAAAGCGGTTCCGGTGCAGATAAAGTTGGTCAATATTTATCAAAATATTTTGAAAAAAAACGTTTACCTAATACTTTGCACTGGACTGTATTTGACAAAAACTTAATTGATAAAGTATTAGAGGATAATAATCTTCCTTTAAGACTGGGTGATGCGTTACAAGAGAAAAAGGTTTCTGTTGTAAGTTCGATGATGAACGAATGGCTAAGTGGTGAGCCTTCAACCTGGAACTTAATTCATAAAACAACGCAAACGATTTTACAAATTGGTAAAAATGGTAATGCTATTATAATTGGCCGAGGAGGTAATATAATTACCCGCAAGTTGTTAAATGCCTTTCACGTTAGATTGGTTGCACCACTAGAAAAAAGGATTAATCATATTAAAGAACTTTATAATTTAAATGCTGATGAAGCTGCAAATTTTATTAAACAAGAGGATTTTACCAGAAAAAGATATTTACTCTCAACTTTCGGCAAAAGTATAGAAGATTCGTTGTATTATGATTTAATTATTAATACAAGCAGTTTTGGATATGAAGGTTCGGCTGAAATTATTGGAAATGCAGTTGTAAAAAAATTTCCCCGCTCGTTCTTACATGAGGCTTAATATAAATTGAAAACTGAACAAAAAATTATAAGAAGTTAAAATATTTTATTACTTATTTAATTTTTTTGTTTATCTAGTAATTTTAATTGTAAATCCACATATGCTAAAACACGAGCAGTGGCTTCACTAGATTCATTTTGTGATTCAGTTAAATTTTTGATCCAATACATAGCGCCCAACATTTTGATATGCAGTGTTTTAAGTTCAGCAGATGATTTATCATGATAAACATCTTTATAAATATTTTCTTTAACGGAAAATGTACTTTTTGGTTCAAAATTAGATAAAATATAATTTTCTTCTAAATATTTAAATGCTTTTGTTACTGAAGTTTCGTAATTGCCACGGTTGTAGTCTTCCTTAATTCTATCTAATAGCTCAGTTCTTGAGATAATTGATTCTATTTTTAGAGAGGGGGGTTGAAATTGTAACAAATTTTTATCTATCATTTCTTTCCTTTGATTTTAACTGATTTTTTAATTTTTTAGTAAAACAAATTTTGATTGTTTATATTTATTTTCGAATCTATTTGAAAACAACTATATCTTGTTTCATAAAATCAGCCAGAATTAATCATTGGTCGAACAGCCCTATTTACGGCAGTCTGAGTTAAATTTAATTAAATGCGAAAATAAAGTAAACAAAAATTATTCCACTTAACCGGTAAAATATGAATATTGGAAAGTACTCGTTATATATAATAAATTCCGGCAATTTTGCACTTGATGGCGGTGCGATGTTTGGAATCATTCCAAAACCGATATGGGAAAAGAGTAATCCGCCAGACGAAGCTAACAGAATTTCACTAGTAACAAGGAATTTATTACTTATTTCCGATAGTAAAAAAATCCTAATTGATACGGGTATGGGCGATAAATGGGATGGCAGGTCTCAACAGATATACCGGATAGATCAATCCGAATATTCATTGGATAGTTCTTTAAGATCGATTGAAATATCACCCTATGAAATTACAGATGTGATATTAACACATCTTCACTTCGATCATTCTGGAGGCGGAGTAAAGTATGAAAACGGCAAATTTATTCCAACTTTTCCGAATGCGAAATATCATGTCCAAAAACGAAATTATGAATGGGCCGTAGGTCCATCAGACAGAGATAAAGGCAGTTACATTAAAAAAAATTTTGTTCCATTGATGGATGAAGGTGTTTTAAATTTAATTAATGGTGAACAAAAGTTTGATGATGAAATCGATTTAATGCTTGTAAATGGGCATACTTTTGCACAGCAAATTTTAAAAATTTCAGATTCCTCAAATACTATTTTATACTGTGCAGATATGTTTCCAACTTCCTCACATGTTAGCTTGCCTTATGTTATGGGTTATGACTTACAGCCATTAGTTACAGTTGAAGAAAAGAAAAAAATATTGCCCGCTGCTGTTGAAGAAAACTGGAAATTATTTTTAGAACATGATCCGTTCAATGCGATAATCACAGTAAAGAAAACGGATAAAGGTTTTGACACGGATGAAAAATTTAAGTCTTTCTGAGGAAGTTATTATAGAAGGTTTTAAAAAAATTTGTCATTCTAATGATCTTTTAAACAAAATAGGAAAAAGATTTATTGTCGATGATGTTGATGTCGCTATTTTTAAAATTGATAACGATATTTTTGCAGTAAGCAATATTTGCCCTCATCAGCATTCACCATTAATTTATGACAGCTTTGTTGAAGATGAATGCGTGGTCTGTCCTGCTCACGGTTGGATGTTCAATATTAGAACTGGCAAAACACCAATGGGATATGGCGGCTTGGAAATTTTTGAAGTAAAAATAATTGATGAATATGTTTATGCCAAGGTAACGAAGAAGAATTTTAATTGGTGAATCCTAATGAATCTGACAAATGAAATTTTAATTAAAAAAGCAAAACAGCTTGGATTTGATCTGATCGGATTTGCAAAAGCCGAGGTACTGCATGCTGAAACTGACAAACTCAAAGAGTGGCTTGAATTGGGTTATGATGCCGGCATGGATTACATGTCACGAAATTTTGAAAAAAGAAAAGACGTTAAAAATATATTAGATTCTGCGGAAAGTATCATTTCACTAGGGTTAAACTATTATGTTAATGAAAATCATTTAAAGAATCCTTCTCATGGCAAAATTTCTCGTTATGCATGGGGTAAAGATTATCATTTAATCATTTGGAAAAAATTAAATAAGCTAATTGAAGCACTAAAACAAATTGATCCCGAATTTGATGCAATTTCCTATGTAGATACTGGCCCTGTTATGGATAAAGCTTGGGCTGTAAAAGCCGGACTTGGCTGGTTGGGCAAACACACAAATGTGATCAATAGAGAAATTGGAAGCTGGTTTTTTATTGCAAATATTATTTGTAATCAAAAATTTCATTATGGTTTTCCTATGGACGATTATTGTGGTTCGTGTACTGCATGTATTGATGCATGTCCAACAGATGCAATTGTTAAGCCTTACATTTTGGATTCTAATAGGTGTATATCATATCTAACCATTGAAAACAAAGGAGAGATTTCAAAGGAGTTTAAAAATAAATTTGATAATTGGATCTTTGGGTGTGATATATGTCAGGACGTTTGTCCCTGGAATGAGAAATTTTCGATTAATACTTTAACTGAAGATTTTCTTCCAAAGAACGATAATAAAAAAATTGAACTGAATGAAATTTCTCGAATGAATCAAACAGAATTCAGCAAAAAATTTAAAGATAGTCCTGTAAAAAGAGCAAAATTAAAAGGATTAAAAAGGAATGCGGCTTTTATTATAAATTCAAAGTAGTTTGAAACTTTTCTATAGAAAGGGTATCTAATGTTCATGAAAAATATTTTTATAAATTTAAAATTACTAATTTAAAGTTTCGTTTATTGAAACTAATGAGTGGAGTAGAAATGTCAGAATATAACAACCATCATAAAGTAATAATAATTGGTTCTGGGCCAGCTGGTTTTACGGCAGCATTGTATACCGGACGCGCAAATTTAGAACCGGTTATTTTTGAAGGAATGCAGCCAGGTGGGCAATTAACTATAACTACTGAAGTAGAAAATTATCCTGGTTTTGAACACGGCATCCAGGGTCCTATGTTAATGGATGTAATGCGCAAGCAGGCTCATAGATTTGGCGCAAAATCAATTTATAAGGAAGTGATTGAGGTTGATTTTTCGAAACGTCCATTTACTGTTAAAACTTATGACGAAACTCATACAGCAGATTCCATTATTGTTGCAACTGGTGCATCCGCTAAACTATTGGGAATTGACAGCGAAAGCAAATACATGGGTTATGGAGTTTCTGCTTGTGCAACTTGCGACGGATTTTTCTTCAAAAATCAAAAAGTAATTGTAGTTGGTGGTGGTGATACAGCAATGGAAGAGGCGAACTTTTTAACAAAGTTTGCATCAGAAGTAACAATTATTCATCGACGTGAAGAATTTAGAGCTTCTAAGATTATGCTTGATCGAACAAATAGAAATCCTAAAATAAAATTAATGACAAACAAAGTTATAAAAGAAGTTGTAGGTACGGAAGAGAACGGCAGAAAAGTAATGACAGGTGTTATTCTTCAGGATACAATAGATAAAAGCACTCAAGAATTTGCTGCGGATGGTTTGTTTATTGGAATTGGCCATAAACCGAATACAGATTTATTCAAAGGTATTTTGGATTTGGATGAAACTGGTTATTTAATCGTTAAGCCGGGAACTTCTCTTACGAAAATTGAAGGTATATTTGCTGCCGGTGATGTTTCTGACAAAGTTTATCGTCAAGCAGTTACCGCTGCAGGGTCAGGATGTATGGCCGCAATCGATACCGAAAGATGGCTGCAAGAACAGGAAGTAGAAGTTCAAAACGCCTCTTAAATAGAGGCGTTTTTATTTTCAAGCTTTTCGTATTGTTTTACAGAATATCTATTTGCAACAATGAAGCCTGCTCCGGTAAAGATAAATAACATAAATGGAATCCAATAATCTTTATCAGCTATATCTTGAAGAATTAATCCTAAACCTAAACCTAAACCGAAACCTACAATAATAACACCTATTTTAAGTAAAGTGTAAGGATCTCTTTTATTCTGAAAAAATTCTTTTATTGATTGTGCGTCCAATCCCTTCTCAATTAGCATTTGTTTTTCACGAGACCTGAAATAAAAAAATGTAATTAGAATTAAACCTACGACCAAAATGAATATTATAGGAATAAATACTGCAATTACGTCTGTGGCCATTTTTGTAACCTTTCATATTTGTTTCTACCACTTATGACTATGGTGTAGGGTTTTAGGTTACAATGATCCTAAAGAAAAATTGCTTTTCATACTTTCACAAGGTATTTTTCTCTAAAGGTTAAAACGATTCCCTTTACTGTAACCTTTAAACTATAAAAAGGGTCTAAAAACCAGATGAAAAATTTAAGTGATCTGGAAATAATTGAATCCGTTATTCGCGGGAATCATTCGGATTTTTCTCTTTTGATTAATCGATATAAAAATAAA